>CAZUBV010000142.1:0-3805 GCA_964618875.1 uncultured Flavobacteriaceae bacterium | reverse complement strand
CTTGGATGTCAGTAAGACCGTCTGCAACAGCAGTGTCAATAGTAGAACCTAAACCATTAACAGTAGAAGCTAATGAGCTTACTGTTCCAGCTAGGCTTGCAAGATCACTCTGAACCTGAGACAAACCAGCAACGGTTGAAGCCAATGCATTGATTTGCGTCTCAAGGCTGTCGAATTGATCGTCATAATTCTGACATCCCACTACAAGTAGTGCTCCCGCCAAAATTGATAATAAACCTTTTTTCATTTGATAAAAATTTAATTAATTAAAAATGTTTGTGTGCATTAGTGCACTTGAGAACAATTGCAAGTTTCGTGCCAAAGTGAAATATTTGTTAAAAAAACAGGGCAGCTAGGGTATTTAAAATGCAAGTCATTTGTTTACAGCATTTTACGCTAGCAATATTTTTTTGAGTTATCCACATTCCTTATTATAACAGGTGGTGTTTCCTCCATTTTATTCTTAATTTTATCCAAAACGAACGTCATGAGAACACTATTCCTCCCTTTTGCGTTATCCCTTTTACTGGGTTGTGAAAAAAAAACATCTTCTACGGAGGTTGATTTAATCCAAAAAGCGCAACGCATTCATTTAAACGCACTCACTCTAGATACGCATGATGACATCAACCTTACTCATTTCTCTGCGGAAACCAATTACGCTCAAGATACGGATACCCAAGTAAACCTCCCGAAAATGGAACGCGGCGGTTTGGACGTGGCTTGGTTTGTAGTATATACCGGTCAAGGGGAGCTGGATGCCGAGGGATACAAAAAGGCTGCTGTAAATGCACAATCCAAGTTTGAAGGCATTCATCGATTGGTTGACACCTATGCGCCAATGAAAATGGGACTGGCAACTTCTGTTTCGGAAGTAGATAGCCTGCGAAAGCTAGGAAAAAAAATCGCGATGATTGGGGTGGAAAATGCCTATCCCCTGGGAGAAAACCTCAGCGAGATCAAACGTTATTTTGATCTAGGAGCGCGGTATATGTCTTTGGCTCATAACGGTCACAATCAGTTTTCGGATTCCAATACCGGAGAATTTGATGCTACTGCATTGCATAACGGCATTAGTGAATTGGGTAAAAAAGTGATCGATTCGATGAATTATTACGGGATTATGGTAGATGTTTCGCATCCCTCCAAAGAAGCCATTCGCCAAACCATCCATCGGTCCAAAGCTCCTGTTATTGCTTCTCATTCTGGTGTTCGAGCCCTTTCAGACCATCCTAGAAATTTAGACGACGAACAACTGGACTGGGTAAAGGCCAATGGGGGCGTAGTTCAAGCTGTAGCCCTCGCGCTTTTTGTTAACAAGACCAAACAGGAAAAACACCAAGAAGCTCTAGAGGCGGTCTATCGAAAAACAGCGAAACAACTCGGATTGGAGTATTTAACCTCCGCGCAGCAAAGAAAATTGTCCGAAGAAGACCAAGCTGCCTATGAGCTTCAATGGGAAAAGCTAACGTTGGAAGCCCTCCCTCAAATAGAACAAATCAAAAAAACGCATCCTCCAGTAAACGTTTCAGATTTTGTGGATCACATTGATTATATCAAAAACAAAATAGGGATTGATCATGTAGGCATCAGCTCCGACTTTGATGGGGGTGGTGGCATTGACGGATGGAAGGATGCCTCCGAAACCTTTAATGTAACTTTAGAGTTGGTGAAAAGGGGCTATTCTGAAGAAGAAATCAATCAGATTTGGAGCGGGAATCTACTTCGTGTGTTAAAGGAAGTGGAGACCATTGCTGAACAACTTCAGCAAAGAGCAAAATAAGCCTTTTAAAAAAACTAAGGGCAAATTACTTCGCTTTGCGCTGCATCCAAAGCAGCAGTTCTGAAATTCCTTGGCGGACCTCTGCGGTAGGAGTGGTAAAGTGATTGACGAGTATAGAAAAAGCGTAGTGTTTTCCTTTAGCGTTCACCCAATAGCCCGATAAATTGTGGTTGTGTCTGAGGGTTCCTGTTTTAGCATAGACGTTAACAAGATCGGGGTACGCTTTCAGTGTTCCAGGTGCGCCTCCCTGGGGCATATAAGCAGACAAAACTTCCCAAGACCGCTGTTAGTAGAGTTGTTGCACTACGGCAACCAAAGTGCGAGGGGTAAACATATTATAGCGGGAGACTCCCGATCCATCTACCCATTCCAAGGGGTCTGGAAGCCAGTACTTCCACTGCTCTTTAAGACTATCGATAGCTACTTCTGGACGAAAAACACCCGCTTTTTCATGGGCAATCATCAGCAAAAGCGCTTCGGCTATGCCGTTATCGCTATCATGAAGTAAGCCTTTGTATAAAAGAGGATCCTGCTCGGTAATGAGTTTTTGCCAAGGGAAAGAATCCCCCGTGGTAGTATCTAAAATTACTTTTTTATCCAGAGCCTTTCCCAATAATTTTACAAATAGGGGGTCGTTCGGTAAGAACGGACGGTATAGGGTATCCTCAGAGCTCCAGTTTTGAGGGTTGTATAAAAATGTATTTTCGGAGAGCGATCTTTGTAAATTCGTAACCCTGGAATCCGGGCTTGCTGGAAAGGAAGGGATGAATTGAGGGCTGTTCTCTTTAATAATCCCTTGAACCGTATTCCCATAGATGGGAAATACACTGCTGGGTGCAGCATAGTAGTAGGAATAATCGTCCCAAGACCAGCCCGAGCCGAGCAGATTAGGTGCCGTTTTAGCGGGGTGATAGATCCAAGTCTGTTTGTCCTGAAAATAATTTTGCAAAACCGTATCGGGATAGAAAGGATGGAAAAGTAGGGGATAGCCCGTGGATTTAAAATGCGCTATACTGTCGTTTTCGATGGCGTATTCAAGTGCGGGCAGTTTGGAAAAAGTTTGAACTGCTCCTAAAAAAGTAAGGAGCTTAGTATTGGAGGCTGGCGTAAAATAGTTGGATGCATTATAAGCTGCTACTACTTTATGCTTTTCCAGAGACAGGACAGAGATCCCTACAAAGGCGTTGGCCAATTGAGGAATTTTCTTAAGCTGACGACCCAACTTACGCTCACTAAGCTGCTGGCTGAACAAGAGGCTACTCGAAAAGAACAGCCCTACAATAAAACAAAATCTCCTCATTGGATAAAAGTACTAAAACCGTTTTTTTTAATATGAAATTGAAGAAAATAGTTCCACTCAGGTTCAGAGTGACCTCAGTAACTTAACTAACACCGTTAACTCAATTCAAAGTTCGTTGGGAGATGCGGTTGATGCTGCGCTTGCTGACGGATTAGCAGACATTAATGCTGCTGTTGCTAATTTAGAATCACAAATCAACAATACCGCTACAGGTGAAGATGTGGACAACATTAACGACGCTCTTGACGGTGTTGAGCAAGATTTAGCTGACTTATTAGCGTCCAACAACGTGTTTACTGGCAATCTTACCATCAACTCTGATGCAACTCTAGAATTTGCAGACAGCTTGAAAGATAAAGTTGCGATCATCAACGGTAACGTAACTGTACTTGCACAGACTTCTATGGATCCTGCAAAATTAAATACAGTAACTACCCGTATCAAAACCATTACTGGTAATCTAACCGTAGTAGCTGCTTCTTCTTCAGCTCCTGTTGTTGCTTTTGATAGTCTTGGTGGTGTTGGCAATTTGAAAATTGCTCAAGCAGAAGGCTATAAATTCGCTTCTTTAACTGGAGCCATGAATATCGTTCTTGGAAACAATTACGAAAGCAAAATAACTGGAGACGTTTCTTTCCCTAAATTAAACACTGTGGGTAGTTTTAGTACTGCAACTCTTGCAAGTGATGGAACTGAAACTGGAGCGACTGCTAATGCAATTT
>CAZUBV010000141.1:0-3836 GCA_964618875.1 uncultured Flavobacteriaceae bacterium | reverse complement strand
TAGCCGTATAACGAAGGAAACAAAAATCAAGGTTTCATTAGATCTAGACGGAAGCGGAACATCAACAATTTCTACAGGTCTCGGTTTTTTTGATCACATGTTAGAACAGATCGCAAAGCATGGTCAACTCGATTTATTTATCAACTGCGATGGGGATTTACATATTGATGAACATCACACTATAGAAGATACTGGAATTGCTTTGGGTGAGGCGTTTTCGAAAGCTTTAGGTGCTAAATTAGGAATAGAAAGATATGGCTACACCCTTCCAATGGATGACGCCTTAGCTCAAGTCGCCATTGATTTTGGGGGAAGAGCATGGCTGATGTGGGATGCATCATTCAAACGAGAGAAGGTCGGAGATATGCCTACAGAAATGTTTTTTCACTTCTTTAAGTCATTCTGTGATGGTGCAAAGGCCAATCTAAATATCAAAGCAACAGGCTTTAACGAACACCATAAAATCGAAGCAATATTTAAAGCGTTTGCGAAGGCAATCAAAATGGCAAAGCGCCGAGATTTAGATCATTTGGTTTTGCCAAGTACTAAGGGTAGCCTATGAAAAAGGTAGCTATTATTGATTACGGTGCAGGGAATGTTCAAAGCGTAAAATTTGCAATGGATCGCTTAGGTGTCTCATCTGTGGTTACAAATGATTCCACAATATTACGATCGGCTTCACATGTTATTTTTCCTGGAGTTGGTCACGCCTTGGCAGCTATGGATCAACTAAAAAAGAGTGGAATAGATCAACTCATTCCAGAACTGGAACAGCCCGTATTAGGTATCTGTCTAGGAATGCAACTTTTGTGTAGGCATTCTGATGAAGGTGATACGAGAGGATTAGGTATTTTTCAATCCGATGTAAAGCGATTTCAGGGGGCAGTTAAAATCCCTGCTGTCGGTTGGTCGCAGTTAGAAATAGTTACACATCCACTGTTTAATGGCCTTTCTGGCGCTTATTTTTATTTTGTTCATAGTTATTACGCAACGCTTTCTGACCAGACTATTGCAGAGTCAACTTATGGCACTCGGTTTAGTGCAGCACTAGCCCATAATCAATTTATGGGCGTGCAATTTCATCCTGAACGTAGTGGAGAAGCTGGTGCAGTATTACTTACTAATTTTTTAAATCAATAAATGAGTTTTACCATAATTCCTGCAATTGATTTAATCGATGGCAATTGTGTACGCCTGACAAAAGGTGATTACGCAACTAAAAAGATTTACCATTCAGATCCGGCTCAGGTCGCTAAAGAGTTTGAGGATCATGGCATAACACATCTTCATTTAGTTGATTTAGATGGCGCTAAAGCCGGAAAAATCATTAATTATAAGGTGATTGAGAAGATTGCTTCTACCTGTAATTTACATATAGATTTTGGAGGTGGGATACAGTCTGATAGTGACCTTAGAATAGCATTCGAATCAGGAGCACAACAAATTACCGGTGGAAGTATTGCCGTTAAAAATCGTCCTTTGTTTTTAGAGTGGCTTAATACCTACGGATCAGACCGTATCATATTAGGAGCCGATGCGAAAGACCGTAATATCGCCATCTCCGGATGGCTTGAAGGTTCTGAGCATTCCATTGTTGATTTTCTCACTTCATACTTAAGCGAAGGGGTTCGAAGAGTTATTAGTACAGATATATCGGTTGATGGAACCTTGACGGGTCCATCAATTTCCCTCTACAAGGAGCTTATTGACACTTTTGGAAAGTCACTTGAACTTGTTGCTAGTGGTGGCGTTTCGCACATTTCTGATCTCACTGAACTCAGAGCTATTGGATGCTATGGCGTTATTATAGGGAAAGCGATTTATGAAAATCGTATAACACTTAAGGAATTAGAAAAATTCATTACCAATGATTTGTAAACGTATTATTCCTTGTTTAGATATCAAAAATGGGCGTACCGTAAAAGGTGTCAATTTTGTAGATCTTAAAGATGCCGGAGATCCTGTAGCCCTCGCTGCAATGTATAGCGAGCAAGGGGCTGATGAGCTTGTATTTCTCGATATTTCGGCTACTGAAGAGGCGCGTGGCGCGTTCGAACCCCTTATCTATGAGGTAGCCAAACGTCTTGCGATACCGTTCACGGTAGGTGGCGGAATTTCTTCGGTTGACAAAGTAGGTCGCTTACTTCAAAAGGGTGTTGATAAAGTCGCACTAAATAGTGCTGCAGTGTATAACCCAGAGCTTATCTCACAGATCGCTTCGAAATACGGATCACAGTGTCTTGTTGTTGCCATTGATGCAAAACAGATAGACGGCATATGGAAAGTTCACACGGTTGGGGGAAAAAAACCAGAAGAATTAGAGCTTTTTGAGTGGGCGCGAAAAGTTACAGACCTAGGTGCAGGCGAAATCTTATTCACTTCTATGGATCATGATGGGACCAAAGAAGGATTCGCAACAGGAGCCCTACACAAATTATCTCAAGAGGTGTCAATACCCGTTATTGCTTCGGGTGGCGCTGGCAAGATGGAGCATTTTGCAGATGTCTTTACTGCCGGTAGGGCCGATGCAGCCCTTGCAGCTAGTGTTTTTCATTTTTCAGAAATTGAAATCCCCGCCTTGAAAAATTATCTTAAAGAACAGCAAATTATAGTGCGATGAATTCGAAACCAAATTTTTCAAAATCAGTAGATGGACTTCTTCCCGCGCTGATTCAAGATGCAAAGACTCGCGTAGTACTTATGCAGGGCTACATGAATGAAGAATCCTACCAACAAACGCTAAACGAGGGAAAGGTTTGGTTTTATTCTCGTTCCAAGCAGCGGCTCTGGAAAAAGGGTGAGGAGAGTGGAAACGAACTCATAGTTGCCGAGGTTTTATTCGATTGCGATGCGGATAGTATTTTAATTAAAGCACATCCGAAAGGCCCAGTTTGTCATACGGGATCAGATACCTGTTTTAATGAAACAAATCATTCTGACTTAAATTGGATTGCAGAATTAGAATCGGTTATCGCGGAGAGAAAGGAAAAACCTGTAGAGGAGAGTTATGTGGCTTCTCTATTTGATAACGGACTAAATAAGATCATTCAAAAAGTAGGAGAAGAGGCAGTTGAAGTGGTCATAGAAGCAAAAGATGCAGATTCTGATCTATTTTTAAACGAATCGGCAGATCTTATTTTTCACTTTCTAATTCTACTTAATGCCAAGGGGCATAAGTTCGAAGAGGTAGTTGAAATCCTTCGTGCAAGACATAACAAACGTGCATAAATTTGTACCTTAGGGGTGCTATGAATGTAAACTTGGGTTTTCGTTTTACTCTAAAAAGTAACGAACAAAAATCTCCTTTTGATCGATTATACGACGTTTTTCAGGAACTCATCACTCATACTTCTGGTGATGTTGAAGAGGCTATTGATTGGCTTCGAGAACTCGACAAGGAGTACGAATTAACAGACGATACCTATAGCATCGATGATTTCATTCGAGATCTTCTTGATAAAGGTCTGTTAAGCGAAGAAATAGACCCTCAAGACGACAATAACGGTTCGAGCGATTCACTTACCCGTAATTTAAAGGCTACCGCAAAATTAGAACGGGTACTTCGACAACGAGCGCTGAATCAAATCTTTGGGAAATTAAAGAAAGGTAACCAGGGTAATCACACTACAAGATCCGCAGGAGCTTCTGAAGACAAAACTGGTAATTTAAGACCCTATCGCTTTGGTGACGATTTCGAACAAATTGATATGAATCGGTCTATTCAAAATGCCATGATTCATAGAGGTCCAGACAATTTATTCCTTCAATCTGATGATCTTGAGGTGTACGAGACCGAATATAAGGCTCAAATGAGCACGGTACTGATGATTGATATT
>CAZUBV010000140.1:0-3837 GCA_964618875.1 uncultured Flavobacteriaceae bacterium | reverse complement strand
AACACTTCTTATTACCGAGTATTATAAGTCGTACGAAGAGAATGTAGATACGCCCCTTAAGTTATAGGTGCAAAACCTATCTAATAAAAAAGGGGAGCCGCTTGACTCCCCTTTTTTATTACTGCTTTTTAATTCGTACAACCCTGATAATTCACTGGGCCCGTGGCATGCGATCTAAAAAATTCGATTAAATAATCGGCTGTAGTGAGCTCATACACATAGGTAGGGTCTTCGAAAAGCCAAGAAAACACATTGGTCATGTAGTCATTGATACTCAGGGTTATTGTTTGGGTGTCCGGGAGTAAGTTGCCCGAGGCATCGGCTATTTCGATGTTGTCTCCTTGGGTAATTAAGCGGTACTGGGTAGCGTAGCTATAACTCGTGGGGATAGACTCGAGTACGTTTTCCATCTCAGCTACCGTAAAGGTGTAGGTTTCGAATCCGTTTCCGAATGGGTCAATCGTGTACAAATCAAACGGGGTTACCTCGCCGGCGTTTAAGTTATTTCGAACGCCTCCGCGGTTTTGAATCGTAAAATCGGTACCCGCAACCTGTCTAAGGGCATCGGTATAAAAACAGGCTGTCTCGCTACGGGTATGGTCGTGCGCAGAGCTTCCGATTACCTCGTAAAATTCGGGCTTGTTGTTGTATTCTTCGACAAGTGTCACAAGTGCAGGGTCTTCGGCAATACTTAACTGATCGAGGTTAATGAGCTGCCACTGGTAGTCGGTGGTGCCGTCTTCATATAGTTTAATAGTAGTTTTACCCACTGTCTCTAAATGAGCCCCTGACATAACCATAAAGTCTTCTCCTATTGAGATTCCGTATTCTTTGTTGGTGTGTCCGCCGATGACCAGATCAATAAACGGGTTGGCCCGAAGTAACGCCTCATCGGCCTCTTCGCCTTGGTGGGTGAGCGCAACGAGTAAATCGGCGCCAGTTTGAGCCTTTAAATTGGCAAATTTGCCGAAACCTGTGTTTCCGTCAGTAAAGGTTAGCCCTTCGATTTTTCGCGGGTGCGTGAGTGGAAATCCGCCCGGACTACTGGTTTCAACTACACCTACAAAGGCAATTTTTACGCCCCCTTTTTCGATGAGGGTATATTCTGGAACTTCGGCAAGTGCTCCGCTTCCGCCATCGACGTTGTAGCAAACAAATTCGAAATCTGCCTGATTCATGCGGGCAGTGAGCTGCTCTTGGCCGTAATCAAACTCGTGGTTGCCTAGTACATTGACATCGAGTCCGGTTTTCGATAATAAATCAATGAGCGGATAGCCCTTTTCGGGGTGGTAATCTACAATCGGGTTACCCGAGAACAGATCGCCAGCACTCACAAAATAGACCTGGTCATTTTTGGCGCGCTCAGCATCTAAGAGCGTCTTGAGCTTCGGGAAATTGTAAATGCGTCCGTGTACGTCATTCACCGAAAAAATAATAACCTCGGTAAAGGCTTTTTCGGTTGGTATATTAGTTGTAGTTGTGGGTTCGCTGCTGGTAGAACAGGCCGAGAGTAGGGCCCAAGCTAGGGCTAAAAAAGCTGAAAACATTGGTTTGATATAAGACCTCATGGTGTAGGAGTAATTCATAACTTTACTAACTCACCTAACACATTTGAACCTCATGAAAAACAGCTACTTACTGCTTGTAATAAGTGTCCTATTTGTAGGCTGTAGTTCAGCAAAGATAGTACCCTTTGCTATAGAAAACAGTCCGAAAGCGCCTGATTATGCGCTCGAAAAAAACTGGGCTGTGTTACCAGATAGCTATCCTGGTGAGCTTGTCGAAATCGTTGGTAAGCAGCCAGAAAAAGAGGTAGATGTGTTTTTTGTATATCCGACCCTGTTTACCGATAAAAAAGACCCTGCTTGGAATGCCGATATCACCAAACCAGAAATTCGAAACGAAGTGGTAGCCTTAAGCGTAGTAAATCAAGCCTCGGCCTTTGCCGCAGCTGGTAATCTATATGTGCCCTTCTACCGCCAAGCCCACTATCGGGTATTCGACCCTAAACTCCGTGCTGTCGCCGGAGACAGCTGGGAAATAGCCTACAGCGATGTTCAGCGCGCATTCGAATACTATTTAAAACACTATAACAAGGGTCGCGGAATTATCATCTCCGGACACTCTCAAGGCAGCATGCATGCGAGTAAACTGGTCAAAGACTATTTTGACGGAACTGCGCTGCAAAGCCAACTAGTAGCCGCGTATCTGCCCGGAGCAGCTATAGAACCTATTTATTACAATGAAATCGAGGTGCTTGATTCGCCTAAAGAAATCGGCGGAATTATAAGTTGGAACACCTATAAAGAAGGCAAACTCCCTAAGCGTTATGAAACGTATTACAAAGGTCGCCTCACTATAAATCCTATCACCTGGGACCTCAACACATTAGGCACCTTCGAGCAACACAAAGGGCTGCTGTACTATGATCAAGAAATCTATGCGCATAGTATCGAAATCGAACTGATCGATGGCATGATTTGGGCCTCGCTACCCAAGGTGCCTAAGCGCTTTTTCATGAGTTTTATTAAAAACTATCACGCGTTTGACATCAATTTATTCTGGAAAGACATCTCGCTAAACGCCGCAGCGCGCAGTAATCAGTGGGTAGTTAAAAGCGCTTCCCAACGCTCAAATTAAGCCGCGGATAAGCATCGTTACTATTCTGAGTTAAATAGCGTCCGAACCCCACACCTAGCTCAAAAGTAAAATTACTCTGGTTGACCCATTTTTTGCCGAGCATCATACCTATCGCAAACTCGACCTCGGGTTCTTGAGAGTAATTATAATAGCCGCACGGGGCAATCGAAAGACCTTGCGTATCTGTGCTGGCAGAAATGGCTTGCGCCGGATAGTCACAAGCTACATAATCATAATAGTACGAGTCTTCGGCCAACACTAGGGCCGTAAACAGCTCAATAAAGACGCTTTTTCGCAGTTCAAGCAAATCGTCATTAAAATAGATCCGAAACGATGGTGCAAATTCGAAGTGCTCGTAGTACTCATCGTTAAGCGCAATCATGGTGGTGGCACCAATCGAGGTTTGCGGGCTTAAAAACCGCTCATAGCTTACATTCACTGTGCTTCGGGCTAGCATCTCGAGCATATTGAGTCTGATTTCGTTTCGCTCAAATACTTGCTGTTCACGCTCTTGTGCAGATAGCATACCGACCATGCCAATCGCAATAACTACTAAGATCATTCGCTTCATAGCTCGCAAAATACTAATTTTATAACATGAAATGGTTACTCCTACTTAGCCTTTTTGCACTTACCACCTGCGACGAGGAACTCTTTGTTTACGACTATATCGCTAGCTGCGAAGAAGGGCCCGTATACCAAGGACGATTGGCTGTAAAAGGCATTTGCATGAATTATGTCATTACCCTTGAGGGTGAGGCGCCAGAGGGCTGGGTCGAGAACGATCTCATCGCCGAGCAGTGGACGCACCCAAACACAGAAGTTGTCTACACCAACGCGTTTAGATTGGGTACGGTATGCGATTTTCCCGAGAATATCGAAGAGGGCGACACCTTCTATTTTACTGCAACAAGTAATCCGTTTAAAGAAGAAAATTGCGCAGTGTGTGAGGCCTACTCGCCTGTCCCATATCAGACGCTGTTTTTATCTATTTGCGATACACCATGAGTACCACAAAGCCAATAACCTTTACATCTCGAACCGACGTAGTCTTTAACACCCTTATGGGCTTTACCGTGGCGGTGTGTTTGCTACCCCTGTATCCCCTTGTCTCTAGCGGACTCAAAACCACCGAATCACTCATAGCCTTTTTGGTATGCAGTGCGACCGTTGTGCTGATGCTTTCGTTTTACACCC
>CAZUBV010000139.1:0-3883 GCA_964618875.1 uncultured Flavobacteriaceae bacterium | reverse complement strand
AAAACTGCATTAATGATCGTAATGTACTTGTCTGTACCGATGTCATAGGGTGGGTCTCCTAGAATCAAATCAAAATGATGGTGATTTGGTCGGTTTAAAAATTCGAAAACATCCTTGCACTGAACCTCTATAGGGAACCCCAGTTCATTGGCAGTTTTGCTAATAAAATTACAAGCACCTTTGTGCAAGTCTACCGCTACAATCTCCGCAGCTGATCGAGAGGCGCATTCATAAGACAAATTACCCGTGCCACTAAACAAGTCAAGTACCCGTAATTTTGAAAAATCAAAACGATGGCCTAAACTATTGAAAAGTCCTTCTTTTGCCCGGTCGGTAGTGGGTCGAACCGGAAGAGATAGGGGCGCCTGTATTTTCTTTCCTCTATGGGTTCCGGATATAATTCTCAAGGGTAGTTTAGATAAAGGGGAAAAGTTCGGTTATGTATTGCATCTCAGGATTCCACTGTGCAAGCTCTCTGACCGCTTCTTTTCCGTAAGTACTAAAACAATCGTAACAAATAAGGTCGACCGGAATCTGTCCTTTTGATTGCGATTGCTGCACGACTAGGCCGATAAAGTAATTTACATCGCTACTTTGATTAATAGTAAAGCGATGATAGCCAAAGAGTTCGCTTCCTTTATGATGCACAAGCTCGATGAAGTTATTTTGAAAAACACTTACGATACGGATATCGTTTTTTTCAGGTGTAGCCAGCGCTCGTTTGATCAGTTCGGTAGCAGAATGTGAAGTTGTAAAAGAAATATTAGCTTCAGTTAACTGGTTTTCCAGTGCTATATCTCTAGGAAACACAAGATACAGTCCGGCCGATTTAATCAAGTTAAAAGCTGAATTTGAAGCCGTATTGTTCTGAAATCTTAGATTAAGTGTCGCTTTAGAAGGGTCAAATAATTCTTCTGCCACCAAGGAGCACGGTTCAGTGCTGATTAGTTTGAAGGCGAAGGATTCTGTATCGAATTCGGCTTGTATACGTTTTACAAGCGAGTCTTCGGTAGAGATCGGATAGAATGTACTGTTTTCATCTAGACTAAAAAAACGATATCCATCCTTGGTGATGTGGATGGATATCGTTTTAAGTTCAGATGCTTTTGAGTACAGCAAGAAAAAGTGATTTAATTATTTTTCTTCTTCTTCTTGTCGTAGATTGAAGGCCAGTTACCTGAGGTACTTACATCAGTAAGTGATCCTACCTTAATGGTTGTGCCATTAACCTCTTCAATACTGTTATGCGCATTCTCACGAGAAAGCAAATCTTTTGGCTGATCGTAAAGGACCACGTCTTTTTTCACGGATGCCATGAAAACAGGTGCGTCAAATCCTTGCTTATTTACGATATCAGCTTTCATCTCGAAGCGTTCACCATTTTGTGCATAGGGAACGTCAAACAAGTTCTTATAGCTGTTGTCTGATTTAAATAACGAGTCTTTTACAGCGACTGTCCCTAAGGTGTCTACTACTACCGTATCTACCTGCATGTCAATTCGATATGCTCGGTTGTAGCGCATAAACGATGAATCTTTTTGCTGTGTAATTGTATATACTCCGGTATCAACAAAAGCAATTAGGGTTTCAAAATCTGAAGCAAACTTCCCATTAACGGTCTTGTAAGCTACCTGAGCATCACGAATGTCTTTTAATTTTTCAATTACCGCCGAAAAACGCTCTTCACGGATTTTATTAAAGTTTATTGGTGCCATAACAGATAGGTAGATAAGGTAGGCTAGCACCAGAGATACTGCATAAAGAACAACTTTAATTGCGGTTTTCATCGTTTAATTTTTTGGTTTCGAACGGAAACAAATCTACAATTTTTTTTGAATCACTAAAGATTTTGGGCCTAGAATGAAATCGTCTGTATCTTGGTGGTATGGAAACCCCTAACTCGAAGGAAAAACTCACCCAACGCTTACGATCAAATTTTCCTTTTGAACCAACGGATTCACAAAAAAAGGCTTTTGACAGCTTAGGCGATTTTTTGACTACCGATTTCGCAAAGGGATTATTTATTTTAAGAGGGTACGCAGGTACGGGGAAAACAACGGTAATCCGATCACTTATCGCTTCACTTTCCGAGGTGGGAATTAAATCGATTCAATTAGCTCCAACGGGTAGAGCAGCTAAGGTGATTAGCCAATACACGAACTATCCCGCCTATACCATTCACAAAAAGATTTTTTATCCCAAGTCAGTTAAAGGAAAGGGTATTGTTTTTACTCTTGCGCCGAATAAACATACCTCAACGTTATTTATCATTGATGAGTCGTCTATGTTATCAGACGACACAGCCGGTCGTGACGGGGCACAAGACTCACTGTTAGATCAGGTGCTCACGTATGTATATTCTGGCAAAAAGTGTTCACTACTTCTTATAGGAGATACCGCTCAGCTTCCGCCAGTTAAATCTTCTGAATCGGTAGCGTTGAATGACGAATTTATGCGATTCCGTTCGGACAAGAATATATTTTCAGTGACATTGATCGATGTTGTGCGTCAGCAATTAGATAGCGGTATTCTTAGGCATGCCACGCAGTTGCGAACCCAATTACTGCAGGGCGATTTCAGTCAACTCGCATTCGAGATTAGCGGCTATTCAGATGTTATTCGTCCATTAAGCGGAGCCGAGATGTTAGAGGCACTTGAAGATGCGTATAGAGAAGTTGGGGTGAGTGGAACGACTATTATAGTTCGGTCAAATAAACGAGCGAACTTATACAATCAAAATATTCGAGCTCGCGTTTTACTGTTAGATGAGGCGCTTTGTACCGGAGACCAGCTTATGGTAGTTAAGAATAACTATTTCTGGATTGATAAAAACTCTGCTGCCTCCTTTATTGCCAACGGAGACCTTATTGAGGTATTGCGGATTCACAAGATTTATGAACGCTATGATTTTCACTTTGCAAAAGTCGAGGTGAAAATGGTAGATTATCCAGATATGCCAACTTTCGAAACGGTACTACTCCTCGATACCCTCGAGAGTGATTCTCCATCCCTTACCTATGAGGATTCTAACCGATTGTATCAAAACGTAAGTGAGGATTATTCGCATCTTTCTTCACAATACAAGCGTTATCTTGGGGTAAAGAATAATCCTGAATTCAATGCACTTCAGGTAAAATTCTCCTATGCAATGACCTGCCATAAAGCTCAGGGTGGTCAGTGGTCTCGAGTTTTTGTCGAACAACCTTATGCTCCTGACGGCCTAACTGAAGATCATTTCAGATGGTTGTATACCGCCTTTACCAGGGCAACAGAAAAGTTATATTTAATTGGATTTGAAAAATCCTACTTTAGCGAATAAATAGATCGTATGAAGGTAATTGCTATGATTCCGGCAAGGCTTAAATCTACGCGCCTACCCGAAAAAATGATTCAAGATCTCGAAGGGTTACCGGTGATTATGAGAACGTATTTTGCGGTATTAAGTACCGGCCTTTTTGATACGGTTTATGTAGTTACGGATAGCAAAAAGATCGCCACACTTACAAGAGGGCATAATGTTCCAACTATAGAAAGTAGTGCTGAGCATGAAACCGGCAGTGATCGCCTTTCAGAGGCCGCTGTTACGATCTCTGCGGATATTATAATAAATGTACAAGGCGATGAACCTTTTATTGATAAAAATTCGCTGTCCCTGCTTATTGAGTGTTTTAAGAATGATCCCCACAAACAAATCGATCTAGCTTCACTAATGACTCCGCTGCACACCGAAGCGGCAATTGTAAATCCCAATACGGTTAAGGTGATTACTGACCTTCGTGGTCGTGCGCTTTATTTTTCAAGATCAGCTATCCCATATCTGCGGGATAAGGAATCGGGTGCGGTCACTTATAAGCACAAAGGCGTGTATGCATTCCGCAAATCT
>CAZUBV010000138.1:0-3889 GCA_964618875.1 uncultured Flavobacteriaceae bacterium | reverse complement strand
AAAACAATTCGCTGAATACGAGCACTTAATGAATACAAAAACACCTATCCGGGTTGCTTCACTGAAGAACAACGCCGGAATCGTTGGAGCTGCCGCTGCGGTACTTAAATAGCTTTTGAGCGTTTTCTATCCGTTTCTTTCAAGAAAATTTTACGAATACGTAAGTAATTCGGAGTTACCTCTACGTATTCATCCTTTTGGATATACTCTAGCGCCTGTTCAAGTGAAAATTTAACGGCAGGCACAATGCGTGCCTTGTCGTCTGACCCTGAAGCACGAACGTTGGTAAGTTTTTTTGTTTTCGTAATATTCACACCCATATCATCCGCGCGCGAATTTTCTCCAATTACTTGGCCTTCATAAATATCTTCTCCCGGATCGATAAAAAATGTCCCACGTTCTTGAAGTTTATCGATTGAGTACGGAATAGCCGTGCCATTTTCAAGCGATACCATGGAACCGTTAATTCTGCCTGGAATGGTTCCTTTAAGTGGTTGATATTCTAAAAAGCGGTGCGCCATAATAGCTTCACCTGCGGTCGCAGTAAGTAATTGATTACGTAAGCCGATGATTCCGCGTGAGGGAATAATAAACTCAATGAACATACGGGCACCTCGTGACTCCATACTCACCATCTCTCCTTTTCGAACCGATACCATCTCTACTGCTCGTCCCGAAACATCTTCTGGAAGATCGATAGTTAATTGCTCTACAGGCTCACACTTTACACCATCAATCTCTTTAATGATAACCTGGGGCTGACCTATTTGAAGTTCATACCCTTCACGTCGCATGGTTTCAATCAAAACCGATAAGTGCAGTACACCTCGGCCGTAAACTAAAAATCGATCGGCGCTATCGGTAGGATGCACACGAAGTGCTAAATTTTTCTCAAGCTCTTTCTCTAAACGCTCTTTAATATGGCGTGAGGTTACAAATTTTCCGTCTTTACCAAAAAATGGGCTGTCATTAATTGTAAACAACATGCTCATAGTAGGCTCATCAATAGCAATCGATGGTAGTGCTTCGGGATTTTCAAAATCAGCTACCGTATCACCAATCTCAAACCCTTCCATTCCAACTATAGCACAAATGTCTCCCGCTTTCACCTCTGAAACTTTCTGACGTCCAAGCCCTTCAAAAGTAAATATCTCTTTGATCCGAGATTTATGTTGTGCCCCATCTCGCTTTACTAAAGTAACTTGTTGACCTTCTGCTAGGCGTCCTCTTTGAAGACGTCCGATTGCAATTCGACCTGTAAACGAAGAATAATCGAGTGAGGTAATCAGTAGCTGAGTAGTTCCCTCTTGTGGTTTAAATTCCGGGATGTGTTCAACCACCATATCTAGTAATGGCTCAATATTGGTTGTAGGATTTTTCCAATCATCACTCATCCAACCGTTTTTAGCTGAGCCATAAACCGCCGGAAAGTCGAGTTGCCACTCTTCTGCCCCTAATTCAAACATGAGATCAAACACCTTCTCGTGAACTTCATCAGGTGTACAATTCTCTTTATCTACCTTATTAATAACCACACAGGGCTTTAAACCAAGATTAATTGCTTTTTGAAGCACAAAGCGAGTTTGAGGCATAGGACCCTCAAAGGCATCAACAAGTAGTAACACCCCGTCGGCCATATTGAGTACGCGCTCTACCTCACCACCAAAATCGGCGTGACCAGGAGTGTCAATGATATTAATCTTCATTCCCTTGTAGATTACCGATACATTTTTAGAAACGATGGTAATTCCGCGTTCGCGTTCTAAATCGTTATTATCGAGAATGAGATCTCCTTTATTTTCGTTTTCACGAAATAATTGGCAGTGATACATAATTTTATCAACCAAGGTTGTTTTACCGTGGTCAACGTGTGCGATAATCGCAATGTTCTTAATGGTTGTCATAAGGTAGGTCGAAAATAAGAGCCCAAAGGCCGCGCAAATATAGCGGTATTTTGGACCGACAAACGAATAAAAAGTACCTTTGAGCCGTTTACTTAACTAACCCTGTTGTTTTTATGGCTCATTTTGATATTCCACAGTTAAAACACCAAGATTCCAACCAGTTTTTTCTCATTGCAGGTCCCTGTGCCATTGAGGGTGAAGATATGGCGTTACGCATTGCAGAAAATTTAGTTTCAATTACTGACACCTACAAAATACCTTATATTTTCAAAGGAAGTTTTAAAAAAGCTAATCGAAGTCGGGTTGACTCCTTCACAGGAATTGGCGATGAAAAAGCGTTAAAAATCCTAAGAAAGGTTTCAGAAACCTTTAATGTACCGACATTAACAGACATTCATAAAGAATCTGACGCGGAATTAGCAGCTGAGTATGTAGACGTTTTGCAAATCCCTGCTTTCTTAGTACGGCAAACCGATCTGCTTATTGCTGCAGCACAAACAGGCAAAGTGATTAACCTAAAAAAAGGCCAATTCATGAGCCCTGAAAGTATGCAATTTGCCGTTCAAAAAGTTAGTGACAGCGGAAACCCAAAGAGCTGGATTACCGAGCGCGGATCGATGTTTGGCTATCAAGATTTGGTAATTGATTACCGCGGAATTCCAGTAATGCAGCAATACGCACCCGTAGTTCTTGATGTTACGCATTCGCTTCAACAACCCAATCAGTCATCAGGGGTAACCGGAGGGCGTCCTGCACTTATTGAAACCATGGCAAAAGCCGGAATTGCTGTAGGCGTTGATGGATTATTTATCGAAACCCATTTCGATCCAAAATCAGCAAAAAGCGATGGTGCTAACATGCTTGCCCTAGAAAAGGCGAGTGAACTCATTCGCAAGCTATCCGAGCTTCGTAAAGTGACACTTAGTTTATAGCTAACGTATTGATAACAAAAACAATACAATGAAAATTTTCTAAAGGAGCTATATTTAGCTCCTATTTTATTTAACCTTGTTATGAAAAACTGGCTGTATATTTTTATGGTTCCCATGCTGGCATTAGCGCAGCAACATTCTCATGTAAGCCCTCGCGCTATAGATTTCCCAGACATTCTAAATTACAGAACCTTAAGTACCGATCTGCACATGCACTCGGTGTTTTCAGACGGAAATGTATGGCCTAGTATTCGGGTTCAAGAAGCGCTAATGGATAATCTTGATGCGATTTCACTAACCGAACACCTTGAGTATCAACCCCACAGTAAAGATATACCGCATCCCGATCGTAATAGAGCCTTTGAGCTTGCTATGGCAGAAGCCAAGGATCACGACCTACTGATCATATCAGGTTCGGAGATTACCAGAGGTGCTCCTGTTGGGCACAATAACGCGATTTTCTTAAGCGACTCGAATACTATTTTAAAAGAAACAGCCGAAGAAGCTTTTAATGCTGCGCACAAGCAAGGGGCCTTCGTTTTTTGGAACCACCCGGCATGGTCTGCTCAAAGTCCACAAGGAAATCCAAATCTCCGTGCATTCCAACAGCAACGAATTGCCGAAGATCAGCTACACGGTATAGAGGTAGTTAACTTCGGAGCCTATGCCGAAGAGTCGCTTCAAATCGCCCTAGATCAAAATCTTACCATCATGGCAACCTCAGATGTGCATGATCTAATCGAATGGGATTACACCAACAAAGGCCTTCAACGACCCGTAACACTAGTTTTTGCCAAAGAAAAATCAATTGGTGCCATCAAAGAAGCCTTATTCGAAAGACGCACAGTGGCTGCATACAATGATCTTCTTATCGGAAGAGAAGACTATCTCATACCCCTAATCGAAGCAAGCGTGTCGGTAAAGGTTTTAGGATATGAGCCAAAAACTCAGATTCTGAAAATTGAGCTCACCAACAATTGCAGTAGTGATCTACTTTTCGAAAACGTAAGCCAGTACAATTTTTACGAAAGCTCACCAGTATTTAATCTAAAA
>CAZUBV010000137.1:0-3904 GCA_964618875.1 uncultured Flavobacteriaceae bacterium | reverse complement strand
GTTGACAAAGAAGAGTTGTCTGCGAATAAAGATCGAATCGTTGAAACCTTAAATAACTATAACATTGCTATCGATCGCATTACCGCAACAGTAGGACCTACGGTAACTCTTTACGAAATCGTTCCGCAAGCCGGAGTTAGGATTTCAAAAATTAAAAATTTAGAAGACGATATTGCCTTATCACTTTCGGCACTAGGCATCCGTATTATCGCTCCTATCCCAGGAAAAGGAACGATTGGTATAGAAGTTCCGAACAAGAACCCTAGTGTGGTTAGTATGCGTTCGGTAATGGCTTCAAAAAAGTTCAGCGCTGCCAGCAATTACGATCTTCCCATCGCATTCGGAAAAACAATTGCCAACGAAACCTTTGTAGTTGACTTGGCAAAAATGCCCCATATGCTTATGGCAGGTGCTACAGGACAAGGAAAATCGGTTGGACTCAACGCAGTGATTACTTCACTTCTTTATAAAAAGCATCCGGCAGAATTAAAATTCGTTCTAGTTGATCCAAAAAAAGTCGAGCTTACCCTTTACAACAAAATTGAACGACACTTTCTCGCAAAATTACCTGGAAGCGACGAAGCAATTATAACCGACACCAAAAAGGTTATTAATACACTTAATTCGCTTTGTATTGAGATGGATGATCGATACGATCTGCTTAAGAATGCGATGGTCCGTAACATCAAAGAGTACAATGCGAAGTTTATAAAGCGAAAGTTAAACCCTAATGATGGGCATCGCTATCTCCCCTATATTGTTCTAGTTATCGATGAATTTGCCGATCTCATCATGACTGCCGGTAAAGAAGTTGAGACACCGATAGCCCGACTCGCTCAACTAGCCCGTGCGATTGGTATTCACCTAATCATCGCTACGCAAAGGCCCTCTGTGAACGTAATCACCGGAATAATAAAAGCGAATTTCCCTGCCCGATTAGCCTTCAGGGTCACCTCAAAGATCGATTCTAGAACCATTTTAGACAGTTCAGGGGCTGATCAACTCATTGGACGTGGTGACATGTTATATACCCAAGGAAGCGAGCTTGTTCGACTCCAGTGCGCTTTTGTAGACACTCCAGAGGTCGAAGAGATCACTTCCTATATCGGAAGTCAACGCGCATACGCCAGTGCCCACTTATTACCGGAATATGAAGACGATTCTTCAGAATCCTCATTGGTAGACGACATAAATGAACGAGACCCCTTATTTAAAGAAGCTGCCGAAATCGTTGTGCAGTCCCAACAAGGTTCTACCTCACTTATTCAACGTAAGATGAAAATAGGTTATAACAGGGCCGGAAGAATTATTGACCAGCTCGAGGCAGCCGGAATTGTCGGACCATTCGAAGGATCTAAAGCGAGACAAGTGCTTTTTAAAGATGTAATTAGTTTACAACAATTTTTTGATAATCAAACCCAATAGCAGTAATGAATAAGTTAGCTACTATCCTATTTCTAGTTGTGTCATCACTCTCTCCTTATGTACATTATTGTCAAAGCTTGAGTGCTGAGGGGTATCTTGATCTTGTGTATGAAAAGGTATCAAGTAGTCCAGCTGTTGCTATTGAGTTTAATTATAAATTGAACAATACCGAAGCGAACATTAGTCAATCTACACCAGGAACGATCTATTTATCTGGAGTAAAATACCGCCTAGAGCTATTTGGAACCCAACAATTATTTGATGGAGTTTATACCTACACGATTATTCCAGATAATGAAGAAGTGATTATTTCGACCGTTAAAGAAAGTGGAGAAGAAGAGCTAGACCCTTCTACCCTTTTTAGTTTCTATAAGGAGGGATACCGCATCGAGTTTAAATCTCCGCCCTCAACAGATAAAGCTGTTATTAGTCTCTTTCCCATTGATTCGACTTCAGAAATTACAGAAATAGAGGTGACAATCAATCCACAATTAGGCGAACTGAGAAAGCTTTCTCAAGTGGGTGAAAATGGCACCACTACATCCTTAGAAATAACAAGTACTCGCTTTGAAAAGACCATCAATGCTGAACGACTTCTGTTTAATAGGAGTTATTACGAGTCTTTAGGCTATTATTTTATTGAAGAATAATTGATTCTTAATGCGGATACTAGATCGATACTTGCTCACTCGCTTCGCCTCGACTTTCTTTAGCGCGTTTGCAATTGTATTATTCATTTTTATTTTTCAGGCCATATGGCTTTTCATAGATGAATTAGCAGGAAAGGATTTAGATATCGGTATCATTGGTAGATTTCTGCTGTATTACTTACCCACTATCGTTGATGATGTAATGCCATTAGCCGTGTTATTAACTTCAATACTTACCTATGGTTCACTGGCGGAATATTATGAATTTGCAGCGATAAAAGCTTCGGGTATTTCATTATTCCGAGCAATGCGCAGCACTTTACTATTTTCGATAGTGCTGTCGATTGCAACCTTCTTTGTGGCCAATAATCTAATCCCGGCTTCCGAACAAAAAATATTTAATCTCAGAAGAAATATTGCCCAAGTAAAACCATCTGCTGCGATTGCCGAAGGGATTTTTACGGATATCGAAAATACAGACATGACTATAAAGGTGTCTGAAAAATATGGGGAAAATGACCGTTTACTTAAAGATGTACTCATACATCAAAAATCTGCAAGCCAACAAAATACGGTAGTCATTAGTGCCAAGCGAGGAGAGTTTATAAGTAATAAATCTTCTAACTTACTGGAGCTCGTTTTATACGATGGGTTTTACTACGAAGAAATTATTCCAGCCAAAGTAAGTGATCGTGAAAGTCATCCTTTCGCAAAAGCGACCTTCGATACCTATGTGAAGTACATTGACCTCTCTAGCCTAGATCAGGTAGATTTAACGAAGGAATCATCGATTACAACGGATAAAATGAAACCTATCTCGCAACTGATTCGCGATATAGATTCACTTAAAACCAATAATATTGAGCAGCTAGATGCTTTTAACCAAAATACGCTGACCCGAATTGGGGCGCTAGACGTTGGGGCCTCTACCTATATACGAAATTCAAAAACAGAACAAACTTCGAAGCTTTTACCAGCTAGTGAGACTAAAAAATCAACCGACCCTGACAGCCTCTTTTTTGTAAGCTTAAGTACACCAAAGGATAGCATCTTACGCTTAATCCCTTCTTGGCAACGTTCACAAGCACTGAAATCGGCAAAAAATAATCTTTCAAGTTTGAAAATCTCCGTGAATCAAAAAACTACAGAGATGGGCAAGCGATTCGAGTTTTACAACCGACATATCATAGCCTATCACAAGAAATTTGCACTTGCCATATCGTGCATCTTGCTTTTTTTCATTGGAGCACCAATGGGAGCCTTAATTCGCAAGGGAGGATTGGGCCTTCCAATGGTGCTTGCGATTGTATTCTTTTTGAGTTATCACTTTATTGGTGTTTTCGCTGAAAACTATGCCAAGCGTGGTAATATTAACCCTATAATTGGAGCGTGGTTCTCATCTTTTGTGATGCTTCCCATCGCGTTTTATTTGACTAGACTCGCACTTTTGGACCGAGGTTTTTCTGCACTAAACGTACCTTTACTTCGACTTTTCAAAAGAAAATCAAAAATTTAGCAGAACTATGATTCTAAGAAGTGATCTTGACAGTATAGAAAGTGCAATCGATGCCATCCGAAATGGGGAAATGATCATCGTAGTTGATGACGAAAATCGCGAAAACGAAGGTGATTTTTTAATGGCTGCAGAAAAAGTAACCGCTGAGCACATCAACTTCATGGCTAAATATGGTCGCGGTTTAATTTGTGTTCCGCTGACCGGCAGTAGATGTGCAGAACTCGGACTTTCTAGAATGGTAGATGACAATACCGACCCACTAAAAACAGCCTTTACCGTATCGGTTGATTTAAGAGGTAATGGGGTAACAACA
>CAZUBV010000136.1:0-3906 GCA_964618875.1 uncultured Flavobacteriaceae bacterium | reverse complement strand
CCTTACGAAGTGCATTTGCTTCTTCAAGAGTCTGGTACAATCCGATTGAATATTTCATGTACGGATGCGCCTCAACAAAGACACCATTCGAAAGTCCAGCAGAAATTAAGCCTGTGGTTTCTATAGGCAACATACCTGTTTGAACACTGTAGATTGTATCTGAGGTAATTAAATTTCTAGCTAAATAATAGTCTTGAATATTCTTTAGTTCAAGGTTCTCGTCTTGCAACTTGGATAAGGCTATTTTGAGCGAATCGATCTCGGCAGTATTCACTTGAGGTGTCTGTACCATCCATTTCGAGAGGCTCGTGAAAAAAGCCATCGCGATTACAATAAGAGATAATGCAATTAACAGATAGGAAAGTAAGTTATTCTGACGCTTAAGTTGATCTAGTTGCTGTGACACGATGATTTCTTCATTAATGAATCAAAGATAGCGAAACTCTTGATAAATCAAGGAGTTGTGATCAGTCGGACACCATCCTTTTCGAGCTTTATATAGCCTGCTTTAAGTAAGCCGCCTACCGCTTTTTTAAACAGTTTTTTGCTCATTCCTAATTGCATAGAAATTTGATCGGGGCTTGAGTGGTCTGTTAATGCAATAAAGCCCTGGTTTGCCTGCTTAAGCGCGTCTAGCAAATACGCTGCCCCCTCTTCTATAGCCTGAATACCAATTGGACGCAAGCTCAAATCAATCTTTAGATCCTCCCTTTGACGAATCACATACACTGTACGCTGATCACCAAGCCTTAGCTGCTCGGTATCCGGTCCATGATATAGTAGCCCAAGAAAGCAATGATCTAGAATAAACTCAAAACCCAAATCGGATGTAGAAGCCAGTATTCCAGAAAAGGAAGTTCCAGTAGCTATTGACTCCTGTGCGGGTTGAATATATTTTTTCCAACGTTTAGAAGCGACTAATCGACCCGAAAGTTCGTCTAAGTAGCAATAAATGAGTACATAAGCACCTACCTTGAGGTCATCGGCAGATTCTCTAAAAGGCAAAAACAATTGTTTCTGTAACCCCCACTCTAAAAAATAACCGTCAGAAGAGCGATGCGCGATTTTTAAAAAGGCAAATTGATTTCGTTGAACTAAAGGTTTTTTAAGTGACAAGGTAGGGCGCTCTAGATGATCTAGATAACAAAATACTTCAAGGGTAATTCCTTCTGAGATTTGCGCTGGAATTTCGGCATTGGGAAGCAACACCTCGGTTCCTTCCTCGTCGGCCAAGTACCAGCCCTGTGGTGTTTGATGTGATACCGTTAAAGTATTAAAAAAGCCTAATCCGATCATGATAATGATTTAAAGTAATCTAATAACACCCGATCATTGACTTCAGCAGATGTTTGAATTTCTAAAAGTTTTGGACGCTTACTGTTGCTAAAAAACTCGTTCAAAACTAACTCTAATGTTTGTTCAGAATCTGCAACAAGGTAATCGAAACCAAAGTGGACCGCATGCTGCTCGGCTGTTTTTTCGTGTCTCGTTTCAAAATATTCGGTAAATGTTGTGGCATTATTCTTTCCGGGTAAAATTCTAAAAATGCCACCACCCCAATTATTGACCACAATAATTCGAAAATTTGACGGTATCTGGGTATTCCAAAGTGCGTTTGCATCATAAAAGAAACTCAAATCACCTAGAATAGCTAGAACGGGCGAAGAACTGTAGGTGGCATAACCAACCGCAGTAGACAAACTACCTTCTATTCCACTCGTTCCACGGTTACAAAATTGACGGTGCCCTGTTGGAAACAGCTGGGCATATCTAACCGTAGAAGAATTTGCCATCTGGATGATGTATTCGTGCGGAATCGCCGAAAAAATCTTGGCAAAAACAGTAAAATCAGAAAATACAGCCTCGTTTGTATAAGCCTTCCGCTTTACATCAATAGATTTA
Organism: uncultured Flavobacteriaceae bacterium; assembly: GCA_964618875.1. Lineage (GTDB taxonomy): Bacteria > Bacteroidota > Bacteroidia > Flavobacteriales > Flavobacteriaceae > UBA3478. Next base: position 2,004 of record CAZUBV010000136.1, on the reverse strand, counting down.
AAATAATCGAGCCAAAAAGATGTATACCTCTTGTCGATATTAAGTAACTCAAGAGCTTTAAAAACCGTGTCAAATGACCAACTTTCTTTTAACTTAAAATAGGTATCTAACGCCGTATTATGACCTACATGAATGTGGTGAAGATCAGGACATTTTCTCAGAAGCGTTTTTATTTTTTTAGAAACGACCATGCCTCCAACACTAAGTAGCAGATCTGGCTTTAAGCGATTTAGCCAATCCTCTGAGTTCGACTTTTGTTCAAGTGGAGCGAGTAAGGTGTCTATACTATCAATTGCATTAAGACCGTGAAGCTGTGATAAACTCTCATATAAGATAAGTACAGGATACAATCTAGATATTCGTTCAATACACTCTTTCTCGACTTCAGATGGTTGCCAAGATCCAATGAGTAGCATGATTTTAATCGGGTGATCAAAACTGCGATCTAAAAGAGAACCTAATGCTGTTTCATTGATTCCTATATCCACCACCGATTCAATTCTACGGGAGCGAGTCACTTCAAACAAAGGTGTTTCCGACTTTTCATACAAAGGCTCCTCAAAAGGAACGTTAAGATGGGCCGGAAGTCGCTTTTCTAAGCATGTAAAAATGGCTCGTTCAATACGTTCGGTATTGGTTGCATTTATAACCTCCTGTGAATCAGAGTCAATTGAACGCTGTGAATAAATCGATTCAGCATGTATGCGATCTTGAAGCAAGCCAGTAGCATATCCGACCATGCTGCCAAAAACCCCTTCTTGTCTGATAGTTTGACCATCTCCAATATCAACCAGATAAGAGGGCCGATCTGTTGAAATCACTAGTAGCGGAAGTTCGCTATAATAGGCTTCAGCTATTGCCGGAAAATAATTGAGTACTGCAGAGCCAGAGGTACAAACAAGAACGACCGGATTGGCAGTTGCTTGCGCAATTCCAAGTGCAAAAAAACCGGCAGAACGCTCATCAACTATCGAATGACAACGAAAACCCTTGTGCTCAGTAAATCCTATAATCAGTGGAGCGTTTCTTGAACCCGGTGAAATTACAATATCAATAATGCCGTGTCGCAGCAATAATTGAGTAAGTAGAAAAGCAGAGGGAATACGGCTATACATAGTTTAACAAAGGTACTACCATCTGCTAAAGCTTTAGCCATTAGCTACTCAAAAATAGTGGCTAAAGTCGAAGTCTTGGTTTGAATTTCATTAGCCTCATTTGCAGGTACAGAATCCTCGGTAATCCCAGCTCCAACGTATGCCGTAAATCTATCATTTTTCAATCTTCCGCAGCGAATATTTACATAAACACTAGAGGTCTGATTGGTAATTCTCCCTAGATATCCCGCATATAATGAGCGATCGAAGTACTCATATAAGGTGATGTACTCTAATGCGCTTTCTTTTGGGTACCCACATACGGCCGCAGTAGGATGTAGCGCCTTCGCTAAATCTAAAGTCGTGAATTTCTCCAAAAATTGACCAGAAAAATCGTTCTTAAGATGCGCAAGTTTTCCTGCCCTAGCTATTTCGGTTTCAGAAACTGAAAGAGTAGCAACAAGAGGAGCTAATCGTTCCTTAATTTCTTTTACAACCCACTGCTGCTCGGCAACTTCCTTTTGACTAAACGGATTAGTTGTTAGTTCATTAAAAAGCCGTGTGCCGGCCAGTGCCATGGTTTCATAATGACTCTTTTTGGTTCTTATGAGCAATTCTGGAGTAGCTCCCATCCACAAGCCAAAACTCTCGGTATATAATACATACCTGTATGCGTTCACAGGGGCAAGTAATAGTTTTAGCGCTGCCTCATCCGCCGAGAGCTTAAGTGGCACGCTGAACTGAGAATGCAGTACGACCTTTTTAAGTTTTCGTTGTTTTATTCTTACCAAGGCATTCGAGACTAAATCTTCGAACTGTGTCAATGTATCTTGGTCAAAGCTCCATTTTGAAAACCCGTTTAAACGATTTGCTATAGGAAGTTTCGCATAGACTCGCTCTTCAATTATTT
>CAZUBV010000135.1:0-3907 GCA_964618875.1 uncultured Flavobacteriaceae bacterium | reverse complement strand
GTTCACCAAGGGTTGCATGCGGTGATACTGCTACCAAAAAACTATAGGGCCAATTGTTCGATTCTAAGATCAAGCGAATCATAGACGGGTCAATTTTTACTCCTCCTGAATTAATGATCCCATCTAATCGACCTAAGACCTCAACTTCTGTTGAATTGAAAAGATGAGCACGATCATTAGTTTGATGAAATTTTTGGGAAAGATGCGGAGTATAAATTCCGAGCGCGCCTCTTGAATCAAGCTCGAAATACACATCGCCAATAGCTTTGAAATAGGGTTGATTAATAGGATAACGCTCTCTTAAAGCTACATGAGAAAGCGTCTCTGTCATTCCATACGATTCAATAATTCTTCCATTAAACCCGTTAAGGCCACCCAACCTATTCTGTTGGAGTGGTGCTCCACCAACCAATATAGTTTTAGCCCTACCTAGCGCATCGATGCTCGAATACAATTGTTGTGGAGTAAGTGAAACAACATCTACTTGCTCTTCAATGTGCTTTAGGGGATCAGCCTGATCCAGAGTAGTAATTAACTCAGCACCTGCCCGCATTGCACGCACGAGTACCATAAAACCTCCCACACCCGAAATCGGCAAACAAAGAAGTAATTTTGAATTAGAATGAATACCTAATACCGATATACTAAGATCTGCAGAAGCCACTAAGTCTTCAACACCTACCTTAATGTGCTTTGGTGTACCCGTTGAACCCGAACTTTTTAACGTAATTAACGACCCAGGATTTTCGGCTGACTTATACAACCCAACAATCCATTGTTTTAAATTTTCTGGAGCCTGTGTAAAAAAAGAATCATCTAGGCGGTCAATAGCCTTTGGTGAATCGATTAAAACACCGTTTAATTTCCAAGGCTTAAAGAACATCTGAATCAGTAGAGCCTAAGGTTTTATGAAATATGTTATTCCATCCATAGCGTTTTGAAAATACAAAAAGAACGAGCGGATAGATTAGCAGCAATGGAACTAATGCATCGAAGCCAAACGAAGGTTCACTTACATCGCGAAGTAGTGAAGGGACATTAAACGCAGTCCAATCCGCAGAGACTAGTATTGCTCCCACAAGATTATTCGCTGCATGTGTTCCAAGTGCCAGTTCCATTCCGTCATCAACTAGCGTCATTACGCCAAAAAACAGTCCAGAACCAATATAATACACTAATAAACCATAGCCCAGTTTAGACACTTCTGGATTACCGATATGCATAAGTCCAAATAGCAGCGATGGAATCAGTAATGCCAACGCCCTGCTTTTTGTTTTATGCGCAATACTTTGCGTGAGATGACCTCTAAAGAGCAATTCTTCAAAAGCGATCTGCATGGGAATCATAGTTATAGCAACTAAAAGAAAGGGCCAGAATTTGGTCCAATTAAATTGAACACTAAAATTTCCCGGTTGAACCAGATATTCAAGTCCCACAGAGAGTACAATAACTAATGACCATACTAGAAAAGAAAAACCGACTCTACTCCAATCAAACTGATACCGTCCGGTAAATTGATACAGAACAGGCATTCTAAGCACCAACCTTCCATAAAGTAAAACCAACCAAAACCCAAGAGCTAAAGGTGATAATAGAATTGCCAAGGTTGTAGTCGCTCCTAATGAATCGATTAACTGTTGCATTGCAATAGCTGGATCGATTGGACTGTTTAGTGTAGTCCAAAAATTGTACATGAGTAGTGAGGCGAACCCAACAGGAATAATAAGAAACTTCCAAAACGATACTGTTGAGCCGGATAACCGTTGAATATACATAATGAGTAGGTGTTAAAACTGCACCTTCCAAGGTACTTCTTTTTGATAAAAAAGCTTTCCGTTATCAACCTTCAGAGGGGAACTAAAATTATTGGTGTACAAGCTTCCAGTTCCCAAACCTTGGTCTATCGAAGGATTCAACGTTGCCGTAAACTGAGCGATAGCGTTTAAACCAATATTACTTTCTAAGGCACTAGTAATCCAAAACGAATCATGTAAGTCGGCATACTCCTTAATTGCGGCATATCCGCCAATAAGCGAAGGCTTGAAGATCAAATAATCAGGCTTAATCGTTGAAATACAAGCCTTTTTAGTTGAATTTGTGTGCAGACCAATGAGTTCCTCATCTAGAGCGATTTTCACGGGTGACTGCTCAACAAGTCTAGCCATCTCCTGCCACTGCCCAGAAGCAATAGGCTGCTCAATAGAGTGTATATCTAGTTTTGCTAATCGATCAAGTTTCGCTAGTGCTTCGGTAGGTGAAAAGGCCCCATTCGCGTCGACCCTTAATATGAGTTCGTTTACCGAAAACCTATTGCGGAGTGTTTGAAGCAATTCAAGTTCTGCATCAAAATTAATGGTGCCAATTTTGAATTTGAGACAATGAAATCCCGATCTGAGTAATCGATCTACCTGAGAAGTCATGAAATCAACCGACCCCATCCAAACAAGTCCATTAATTGGAATTTCTGCTTCGGATCGAGAAAACGCCGTATCAAAAAGAATAAATGGTCCTTTCTCTGAATAGAAGGAGAACCAAAGCTGCTCTAATCCAAATTGTATAGAAGGGTAATCGACAAACTGATCTAAAATGGTATTTAACGCTGATTCTCTAGGAATCTGCTCATCACTAAAAACACCAGCCAATCGGTGAACCGCATCGCGCAAGACGTCAAAATAATTGTCTTTAAGATCAGGACTTAGTCCCTCGAAATAATTAAATTCTCCAATAGACTTTAACTCACTGTTGTCACTAATAGCCACAATAACCGTGGGCTTATGATGTAAAACTCCTCTCGAAGTTCCTCCCGGAATTTTAAAGTCAAGTTGGTACTGTTGTATATCGATCTTCATCTCCTTATCTAATAAAACTCAGCAGAAAGACGAGCAGTGCTAGGCTAAAACTGAACAAGGCAATTTTTTTAAGTTCAGGATCTAGACTTGCATAATCAGACACGCTAAAAACCCGTCTAAAATGCGGAAGGAGTACCACAAAAAATAACGCAGTTATAAGTACCCAAAGTTTAAAATAAAAAAAAACGGAGAACAAGAAACCGGCAAAAGCTAACAGCCCTAAAACAAGGTGGTATGATTTCGCCCAAGCTAGACCAAAACGAACTACAAGAGTTGTTTTTCCGCTTATTCGATCATTTTGATGATCTCGTAGATTATTTAGATTAAGCACCATGGTACTTAACGAGCCCGCGCAAATTGCAAAACCCAAAGCCTCCCATTCAAAACTCTTGGTAAACAATGAGATGCTGCCTATAACCGAAACAATACCGAAAAAAAGAAAAACCATAAGGTCACCAAACCCTTGGTATCCATAAGGCCGATTTCCTAATGTGTACGCCAGTGATGCCCACAATGCTGCAATTCCGAGTAATCCTAATAGCACCCAAACTAAAACGGGTAAGCTGGCAATCCATAGTAACAAAAAAACGCTTATTGCGCATAGTACAGAAAGAGCAACAATTCCATTTCTTAGCGACTCGCGTGAAAGCATACCAGATTGCAACGCTCGTAGAGGACCTATTCGGTTATCGTTATCGGTTCCTTTCGTTCCATCACCGAGATCATTGGCAAAGTTTGAAAGAACCTGAAGACAAATGGTTACCCAAATAGCTAGAGAAAAAATAGTAAAACTAAACTCATCCAGAATTATTGCAACCGCAGAACCCAATAAAATACCCGAAAAAGACAAGGGTAATGTTCTAAGACGAGCCGCATACAGCCAAGCTGTAAACCAAGTTCGCATTACTCTGCTTTATGAATCTTAATTCTTGTAGTGCCTTTGTAAGAGGCTACAAAGGCATCGGAAAAACCTAGTTTAACTAACCCCTTACGAAGCGCATTTGCTTCTTCAAGAGTCTGGTACAATCCGATTGAATATTTCATGTATGGATGCGCCT
>CAZUBV010000134.1:0-3923 GCA_964618875.1 uncultured Flavobacteriaceae bacterium | reverse complement strand
TAGAAAAAGCGTTAGCAACCCTTTACTCCCCTCTGTCAATTTGGTCTACTCCTGAGCCAATATCACGCAGCAGTTAATCAAGCGATGGACGCAAACATGAAGAATATTTTGCTTCTTTTTTTGTTTATCTTATTTCCCCCGCAATTATTTTCCCAAGATGTGGTGACTCCTAATGATATCTCAGGTACTTGGGAGCTGATGGAGTGGCACGATGGCGACGACGTATTGAAACCTCCTATGATCGGAGGACTGTTTGCGCTGGTTAATGGAAATTTCTCGTGGGTTGTTTTCAATCTTGTTGAAGGATTGTACCAATCAGGTTTTGGTAAGTATGACTTCCCTGGCAATAATTTTCGGTACGGCTACGATTACGGGTCTTCAATCATAAATACCGTCGGCACCACAGCTATCACCGCCGAGAAATGGCCGTACGCTGTCTTCGAGCCAAGTAGTGGCGAGTATGGGCTGATATTGACTTCTGAAGACGAAAATGAAGTCCAAGAGTTTGTCCTAACAAAGGACTCTTTGGTGTATAAAGTAAACGGCGCTATTCTGCGCACCTACCGTCGAGCGAGCTTATAACTGTAGTTAAATGGGAAAATTAATACTTGCTTAAATGCTAGCCTATCAAATTAGTTCGCATGCTTGCTTACAATGATAGCTTTCGCTCCCCACAGAGCCTCTAAATTTGAAATCAGACAATTACTGAATGACCGAGAGGTTGGTTCCTCGAAAATCAGCTAGATTTACATCCCTGGCATTGCTGAATTATGGAACTGTACAATCTTCCAAATTCCATCTTGTAAAGAAAGTGCCATACTAATACGGAGTGGAGTGCCAGTTTTTTGACCCTGTGGCACCACTTCCCACATACCAGAGATTAAAACACTATCACTTGATAATTCCATAATTGAAAAATTCAGGGCCCGAGCCAACGTCTGGCCAGGAGCTCGTTTACTTAATCCAGAAAAATATAAGCGAATACCAGCGGTTTCCTCGACCAACTCCATTGAGCCAGTGCCCCAAAAGATCGCATCCTCTGAGAACAAATTAACAATGCCGTCGACATCAGAGTTAGTGAAAGCCGATAAAAACTTATGGAACACATCCACGGCTTGAGGATTCTTAGCCTCCGCACCCTGAGCGATTGGGGTGCTAGCGAAAGCAATAACAAATAAAACGAAGAATGTAGTACTCAGAAGTCTCATAGCCCTTTCCTAGAAAACCAATCACTCGTCCACAATAGTATGTGCTAGCAAAATAGGGAAGCTTTTTGAGCAAGTGGGGGTGCCCCCGGGGGTAGGGTCTAGTTAGGGCCATATTGAGGTTTTAGGGGGTGGGGTCCTAGTCCGCTTGACACGCTTCGAAACAAGTCAAGTGGAGGGATAATATAAGCCCGTAAATGAGCCAGATAGCGTTAAAGCAGCGATAAATTATGGGTATGTGCCCTTATCTGTAGACTCACATCACAAATCTGGTAGCGCGGACGCCTGCATTAGAAAAATTTTCCAGCCGGATTCCGTTTCCTTAAAAAAGTTATAAGAAGTACCTTCAAACAAAACCTCATCCGAACTGTTGTGTCTAGTAAATGTGTTTATCAGGCAATAGATCTTATCTGTAACTTGAATAATTTTAAGGTTGCTTTTGCTATATGCGTAACCAGCTTGAATATTTTTCTTCATGGCTTGATAGTAGGAAACGATAGCATTTTCGTCTTGCATTACTGATGTGGAAGGACCGATGAACATCACTGGAGGAGTAAAATGAGACGCTATGCCTTCGTAATCAAAGATCATAAAGTCCTCTGTATAACCATTATATTCATTTTCAATTTCAGCTTCTTGTGCGAATAGCATAGACGGCAAGGATACCAGCATTAGTAGTATAGCTTTCAAGGACATCGTTTGCTGCTCCATTAACAAAAGAACTAGCTGGTGAAAATTCATTAAAAACTCAAGTGCAGCGGTCAACCCAAACTGGGCAGTAAATTAGGTTTTCCTTCCGCCACCGCGGGCGGCAAACCGCCATTTGCGGTGTGTGGTCTTCGCCAATTGTAGTAGCCTTCCTAATCGAAACTTTGCAGAATTCTCACAAACACCTAATCACCCGATCAGAATACTAAGTATCAGCAAAGTAGGGAACCTTTCTGAGCACGTGGGGTACACCCAGCGGTGGGGTCTGGATAGGGCCATTTTTAGGTTTTAGGGGGTGGGGCCTGAGCCCGTTTGTCACGCGGGGTTACAATATAGGCTTTAGCACCAAATAGAGGGCCTAAATATGCGGATCAAAAGGTTACTGGACGATCGAGAGTTGCTTAATTGGAGAGAGAGTGTTTGACGCTCAGGGGTGCTCCTATGCGCTTGTAGAGCATTTTGTTGGTGGATTAGTTGTTAAAGCGGGAGGCGGCCGTCCTACCCGATTTAAACCTTAAGCGCTAAGTTGCTATGTGTTTAACGTGAACAGAACTGATCGAGGACTGGCTAAGGAGCGGCTTCGTGATTATTGGGAAGACTAGTATGTGCTCAAAGCGCGGTGACGGCTCCAATTGGGGGTATTTAATAAATAATACATTATATTTAATTAAAACAAGTAGATATAGATATTATTCAATTCCCTCCGCCTCCACCAAATACAAGTCCACGCGAGCCCAACGAAGTATTCAAAGCCATATTAATCAAGGCTAGTTCTTATATACTAACGTCAATAGGTTCTAGAAAAAGCTTATGGCGAAGTCTTATCGTTAAAGGAAAAGGAGAGCTTTGCGATAACTCGACTTCAAAGCTCTTTTTACGAATCTATAACTTAAATTGCGGTTGGTTTAGTTTCATTCTCTCGAGTAAGCACTCTGCATTACTGGCGTTCCTCGCGAACAACAAGACTCGAGAAGCTAGAGAGATTTCTTGTGTTCGATTCCCACGTTAACTCAAAAATACTTTTACTTGGCGGCACGCTATTAGGCGGAATTGCCCTACAACACCTGTCGCTAGCACAGGAAGGCGAGCTTAAAGAACGCGGCGTTGAGGCGAAGAGCTTCCGTGCCGTGAAAGTCGCTAATGCGCCGGTGCTAGATGGCAAACTCGATGATGAAGTTTGGCAGCAAGCTGAACGGATCACAGATTTTCATCAGAGCCGTCCGGGCGATCACGCAGAGCCTTCGGAAGAGACCGAACTTTATGTCGTTTACACGGAAGACGCACTCTACGTGGCGGCGCGCATGTACGACAGCAACCCTGAGTTAATCTCTGCACCTACTATTCGTCACGGGCAGGGACTGCCCTTCGATGATCGTCTCGTCATTATTTTGGATCCTTTTAATCAAGGCCGCGCGGGTTATCGCTTTGAGACGAACTTAAATGGTGTACGCCATGACTCGCTCTATGAGACGCCGACGTCGTTTCGCTTGGATTGGAATACCATCTGGGAGACCGCGACGAGCATCGACGGCAAGAGTTGGGTAGCGGAAGTTGAAATTCCCTTTAAGTCATTGCCCTTCGATCCGCGCCTCGACACCTGGGGTTTTAATTTCGGGCGTGGGATTCGTCGCCGCAACGAAGAAATGTCATGGGTATCTTTAGACCGAACTTATAATCCGACTATCATGGGCGAGATGAGCGGTCTAGAGGGCATGAATCAGGGACTAGGCCTAGACATCGTGCCGTCCTTCATCGGCTTGAGACAGCGTAGTTTTTCTCCTAGCTCCTCGGATAATTCGCTTCAACCCTCACTCGACGCTTTTTATCGATTAACTCCATCTTTGAACGCGGCGCTCACGGTAAACACGGATTTCTCCGCGGTTGAAGTTGATAATCGGCAGGTAAACCTGACTCGTTTTAATTTATTTTTCCCAGAGAAACGTGATTTCTTCCTAAATGACTCTGACCTTTTTCAATTCGGCGATATCAGTCGCATGGCCGCAGGTAACA
>CAZUBV010000133.1:0-3935 GCA_964618875.1 uncultured Flavobacteriaceae bacterium | reverse complement strand
GCAATCACGCTTACAACAATTGGATATGGTGATTTTACTCCTCAAACCGATCTCGTAAAAATCAGCGAACGAACAAATAAACAATTATGATTATCGGAATCATCCACCAATACTTCTTGAACATCTGATCAGTCCATTTGTTTGCTCCCCACATATAAGTTGTGTTTTTTCTTAAAATACGAAATTGTATTTTTAAAAGAAAAATGACGACACTTCTCTTATCATTGTTTTTACTTTTTCAATCTCATCCTATCGAGGGTAAATGGGTGACCATTGATGATGAAACCGGAATTGAAAAATCTGAAATCGTTCTTTATATCGAAGATGGAAAATTGTACGGAAAAATTGAACGATTACTGCTACCCGAAGATCAGGGAAAGCGCTGTATGGCTTGCAAAGGAGATCGTTACAATCAGCCGATCGAAGGGTTGCTTATTGTTGAGGGATTGAAAAAAGACGGTGATTCATGGACAAAGGGTAAAATCACCGATCCTGCTAATGGCAAATCTTATGATTGCACCATAAAGTTAGATGATCCACAAACCTTAAATGTTCGCGGATACTTGGGTTTTTCACTCTTGGGTCGCACTCAAGTTTGGAAACGAAAGTAATAAGTGGTCTACTCCGGACAAGTTCCCCACTTTGGCACCTATTGATAGTCCCAGCGGATTGCTAGCATTGTCTGTATTTTCTGAACTTCCAGATTCTTTTTCATCTGTAGCAATACTAGACTGATATACAGCGCTTCAAAGGTAGCTACAACCCGAATTATTCAAAAGCCCTAATTTCATAGTTGCCTAATCAAGCATTCAATCCATGAGATCAATTCTAGTTACAACTCTTTCCTTTTTTGTGTTCACCATTGCAGTAAGCGCACAAGAGCTTGATAGTATTCAGATTATAAAAACTGGAAGCTGGGGTGTAAACTTTGCAAATGTTGGTCTATCGAATTGGTCTGCAGGGGGTGAAAGTTCGGTCGCTCTAGGTACCGTACTTAATGCCAAATTCGTACGTAAAAAAGGAACACGCACACTTGCCAAAAGCATTGATTTTGCTCTTGGTGGCGCAAAAGTGGGAGAGAAGGAATTTCGGAAAACCGATGATAACATCATCCTGCAAACGAAGTACACCAAGCGCTTTAGCGAAAATTTTCGCCTCTCAGCAATCAGTGTTTTTAGAACACAACTTCTAGATGGTTTTGTTTACAAGGCCGATACGGAAAATGCGGGTGAAGAGATTGCTCAAAAGATATCTGGATTTATGTCTCCCGGGTATTTGTCATTGAATTTGGGTTTTGACTATCAGCCTTCTGATCGAATAAGTGTTTCTCTGTCGCCCACCTCTGGAAAATTTACCTTTGTAAGCGATGATACCCTTTCGGCGGCAGGGGCTTTTGGGGTGAATCCGGGTGAAAAAAGCAGAGCGGAATTTGGGGTGAACGTACTAGCCACTCTTGATATTCCAATCATGGAGAATATAAACCTAAAAAGTAGTCTAAACCTCTTTTCAAACTACGAGGAGTTCGGTACCATTGATACGAACTGGGAGAGTTTAGTGGTAATGAAAGTCAATAAGTGGTTTAATGCCAGTCTCGGCACCCAGCTTATTTATGACAAGGATATTTTAATCGAGCAGACCGATGGGGGCTCTGATACGGCCATTCAGTTCAAGCACGTACTGAATTTTGGGGTAAATTTTGCGCTGTTTTAAATTTTGCAGCGTAGCTTAGTGAAAATTTAGTATGTCACAACACAATATACGTCTCGAAGTGATGCGGTCACTCGAGCCCAAGATCGACGAGTTTATCGATCAATTTTTGATTCCGACCGAAGAAATCTGGCAACCTTCTGATTTTTTACCCGATTCTCAATCTGAGCATTTCTTTGAAGAAGTAAAGCAACTTCAAGAAGGCGCTCAAGAAATGGGTTACGATCTTTGGGTTACCCTTGTTGCCGACACCATAACAGAAGAAGCCTTACCTTCTTATGAATCATGGCTTATGGATATTGAAGGCATTGATCAACACCAAAACAAAAACGGATGGTCAAAATGGGTTCGTCATTGGACAGCCGAAGAGAACCGTCACGGCAGTGTTCTAAACACTTACCTCTATCTTTCGGGCCGTGTAAATATGAAAGAGGTTGAGCGGACCACTCAATACTTAATTGCTGATGGCTTTGATATGGGAACCGATCGTGATCCATATAAAAACTTCGTATATACCAGCTTTCAAGAGTTAGCAACTAATATTTCTCACAAACGAGTAGGGCAGTTTGCCAAAAAGACTGGAAATTTTTTATTAGGAAAAATGTGTGCGCTTATCGCTGGTGATGAAATGCGTCATCACGTAGCCTATCGCGAATTTGTGAAGCACATCATGGATCAAGACCCCTCACAAATGATTCTAGCTTTCGCAGATATGATGAAAAAGAAAATTGTTATGCCTGCGCATTTTCTCAGGGAGACGGGTGAGCTTAAAGGAGCAGCTTTCGAGGCATTTTCAAACTGCGCCCAGCGCCTCGGGGTATATACCTCGAATGACTATGTAGATATTCTAGAAAAACTGAATGCGTATTGGAATATCGAAAACCTTCGAGCACTTACCGATGAGGCTGAAAAGGCTCGTGACTACCTAGTAAAGCTACCCGAAAGGCTTATAAAGATCTCAGAACGTATGCGATTTCCAGAGGCGCAGCATCATTTCAAATGGGTAACTCCGAACGGGGTTCTGTAAGTTCCCAAATCTCATATGGATCAGCACATTCGTATCTATTCCGCAAGCAGCATTACCATTTTAGGTTTAGTTTCTTTGTTAGAGCAGAACGGAATTGCAGCCCTGGTAAAAGATCAAGTTGAATCTGGCCGTTTGGCTGGCTTCGGAACCCAATACAATGATGTTGACCTGTTTGTTCTGGAAACAGATAAGTTAAAGGCGCTAGAAATTATTCGGCAGTTCGAAGCTGGGTCTCCTCTAATAGACTGACGCGATTATCGTTTTCTAGCATTTTAGCTAGGGCAAAAGCCGAAGTTCGAATTACACTGTTCATATTCTCGACATCGAGCTTATCTGCCTGATCACCCGCTTTGTGATAATAGTCGTAGTTTTTAAAATCGAAAGTCGAGAGGGTTTGAGCCGGAACGTTAAATGCTTGATAAAATGAGTAGTTATCGGATCGTTTAAACAAATTATACTGCTGCGCCTCGGGTAAGAACTGTACGAAATTTAGAGCATACTGATTCATTACCTCGGGCATATTCGAAAGGTGGTACCCGGTCATATAAACCTGGTTTTCGCCAGTAGTTAGCGTTGCTCCAAGCATTTCGAAGTTAATCATATACGACAGCTCTAGCGATTCTTGCTTCATGCGCTCAGCCAAATGTTTGGCTCCTTGTAACCCTTTTTCTTCATCAGCGAAAAGCGCTACCAAAATATTTTGGTCCCACTGTTTAGCCGCCAAAAAACGTGCGATCTGGAGTACGGCTGTTGAACCGGTTGCATTGTCGTTAGCTCCGTTATAAATAGAGTCTAGGGTGTCGTTTTTTCTTATCCCAATATGATCGAGGTGCGCACCAATTAGAATAGTTTTTCGTCCAACTTTGAACTCACCAATACTTCCAACGAGGTTATAACTCCAGATACTATTGGTCTGAAGCGAGTCTCTGTAGGCTGGGTAAAAGGGCTTTATTTGGTGTTTTTCGAAGTATTCAGTCACATAGTTTGCAGCCAATTCGTATCCGCCATTTTTTGAGTCGCGCCCTTTCATTTCATCACTTGCAAGGGTGTAAAGAATACTGCGAGTTTCATCGGATGAAATGGAGGTTCTAACTTCTTCAAGAGTAGTTGGTGCTGTTGCGCAACTCACAAAAAATAGAATGATCGGGATTGTTTTTATAGACTTCATTTAGAATAAATTAAGTTGTTTCATGTGTTTTAG
>CAZUBV010000132.1:0-3997 GCA_964618875.1 uncultured Flavobacteriaceae bacterium | reverse complement strand
ATCCCGCGAGTCGAGCAATAGGTTCGAGACCTAATTCTTTGACCATTTTTTCGCTCATAACCAGTACAAATGCAGCTCCATCACTCATCTGTGAGGCATTACCGGCGGTAACCGATCCGCCTTCGGCAAACACCGGACGCAGCTTAGCTAAGCGCTCGATGCTGGTGTCAGCTCGAGGCCCTTCATCTGTGGATACCGTATAGGAACGTTCAGCACGTTTCTGATTCTTATCGAGGTAAACCTCGGTTACGGTGATCGGTACAATTTGATCTTTGAATCGATTACTTTCAATGGCTTTCAGCGCTTTTTGGTGCGATGCATATGCAAAGGCGTCTTGATCTTCTCTTGATACCGAATACTGTTTGGCGACCTCTTCGGCTGTAAGCCCCATATTCCAATAGTAATCGGAGTGGCCTGACTGGGCAATGGTATAGTCTGGTACTGGTTTGTAGCCCCCCATTGGGATATAACTCATACTTTCTGCACCTCCTGCAATGATACAATCTGCTGCTCCAGTTTTAATTTTTGCCGATGCCATTGCTATGGTTTCTAAACCAGAGGCGCAATAGCGATTGACGGTCACTCCTGGAACTTCATCGTTTTTGATTCCCATAAGCGAAATAAGCCGTGCAACGTTTAAGCCTTGTTCGGCTTCAGGCATTGCATTTCCAACGATTACGTCATCAATACGTGTGCGATCAAGTGAAGGTACTTGCTGTAATAAATAATCGATGGTTTCAGCAGCCAATTCATCGGGTCTTTTGAAGCGGAAAACACCTTTAGGAGATTTTCCAACTGCCGTTCTGTATGCTTTTACAATATAAGCGGTTTGCATCATGGTTCTAGTTTCTTAAAGGTTTACCGGTTGTGAGCATGTGTTGAATGCGTTCAAGAGTTTTGCGTTCTCCGCATAGCGATAAAAAGGCCTCGCGTTCAATATCAAGTAGGTAACGCTCACTTACTAGTGTAGCTTCTGACAGGTCTCCACCGGACATAACATAGGCAAGTTTGTCTGCCATTTTCCGATCGTACTCGGAAATGTAATTACCCGCTTTCATGGAATCAGTGCCAACTAGGAACATTCCGAGCGCTTGTCTTCCGAGTACTTTGATATCGGTTCGTTCGATGGGTTGCAGGTACCCTTGATCTGCGAGCAGTCTTGCATAAGATTTTGCCACCGAAAGTTGTAGATCACTATTGGTTACGACCACATCTTTTGATTTTTGAAGAATACCTAAATCAAATGCCTCATGTGCTGAGGTAGATACTTTAGCCATGGCAATGGTTAAGAAATACTCACGCAGGATATTAAGTTCGACATCATTCTTTTTAAAGGAATCAGATGCTCGGAGTGTCATTTCTTTCGTTCCGCCTCCTCCCGGAATTACACCGACACCAAATTCAACAAGTCCGATATAGGTTTCTGCGGCTGCAACAACTTTATCGGCGTGAAGACTTAGTTCGCACCCTCCGCCAAGAGTCATTCCAAACGGTGCTGCAATCACAGGAATACTGCTGTAACGCATGCGCATCATGGTGTTTTGGAAATAGGCAATAGCTTGATTGAGTTCATCGTATTCTTGCTCGACTGCTAGCATAAAAATCATACCGAGGTTTGCTCCAACCGAGAAATTAGCGCCGTGATTTCCTACTACAAGTCCGTCAAACTGAGCTTCAGCAATATCGACCGCCTTGTTTAGTCCAGTAAGTACTTCGGCCCCAATCGTGTTCATTTTAGAACGGAATTCTGCACATACGATACCCTCGCCGATATCGACTAGGCTAAAATCTTTGTTTTGATATACCGTATTTTGGGTTCTTAAATTATCAAGTAAAATAAACCCTTCTCTACCGGGAATAGGCTTATAGTCACCTGCGGTGAAATCATAGTACTGAGTTTTACCTTCAGTGATTTTATAAAATCTAGCCTCAGCTTGATTGTTCATTTCGGTTATCCAACTCGGAAGGGTAAGTCCTTGCTGGTTAACCAGTGAAATCCCTTTTTCAAGTCCAATGGCATCCCAAATTTCAAAAGGTCCGTGCTGCCAGCCAAATCCGGCTTTCATGGCATCGTCAATCTTGTAAACTGCATCAGTAATTTCTCCCATTCTGTGGGCGACGTATGAGAAGAGATCTGCAAAGACTGCGCGATAAAAGGCACCCGCTTTGTCTGTTCCTTCTATTAGTACAGTGAAACGATCGACAACATGCCCGATGCTCTTTGTCTTTTCTAAGGTGTCAAACTTGGCCTTTTGTGCTTTTCGATAGGCACCAGTTACTAAATCGAGCGTTAAGATTTCAGAACTGCCGTCTTCGTTTTTTATTTTTTTATAAAATCCCGATCCGGTTTTTGACCCTAACTGCTTATTCTCCATCATTCGTTCGATGAAATCTGGAAGTGAAAATAATGAATGGCGTTCGTCGCTTGTACAGTGCTCGTTCAACCCATTGGCGACATGAACAAGCGTGTCTAAACCAACTACATCAACCGTTCTGAATGTAGCTGACTTGGGGCGTCCGATCACAGGCCCTGTAAGCTTGTCAACTTCTTCAACAGTCATACCTAGGTCGTTCACTCTATGGAACAAACTTTGAATACTAAAAATTCCAATTCTGTTTCCGATAAAAGCTGGGGTGTCTTTAGCCACAACAACCGATTTTCCTAAAATCGTTCTTCCGAAAGATTCAAAAAACGAGGTTACCTCGGGGAGGGTGATCGGTCCTGGGATCAGTTCGAGTAATCGCAAGTAGCGTGCGGGATTGAAGAAATGTGTACCTAAGAAGTGTTTTTGAAAATCTTCACTTCGTCCTTCCGCCATTAAATGAATAGGAATTCCTGAGGTGTTTGAAGAAATTAAGGTCCCCGGTTTCCGGTATTTTTCAACTGAATCGAATACTTGTTTTTTAATATCTAACCGTTCAACAACTACTTCTATGATCCAATCGACCTCGGCGATTTTTTTCAAATCGTCATCAAACGTTCCAGTTTGAATGCGGTGCGCAAACTTACTGTGATAAATAGGAGCGGGTTTTGAGCTCAGTGACTTTTTTAAAGAATCATTGACGATTCTTTGTTTAACCGACAAATCGTTTAAAGACAATCCCTTAGCTGTTTCTTCTGCCGTTAGCTCTTTTGGACTAATATCAAGCAGCAACACCTTAAGTCCGATTCCTGCTAAATGCGCAGCAATACCGCTACCCATAATTCCTGAGCCTAAGACTGCTACTTGTTTAATCGTTCGTTTCATATAATAGAGTTAGAAGATTGTTGAATTTCTAATAGCGTTTCAAAGCAGCTACTATTAACTGCCTCAATGGTTTCATAAAATCCTAAGAGATCGCGAGTGGAAACTTTTTTTTCAACTGCGAGATTGAAGGCGTAGACGTGCTTTTTTATCAGATCGCGTTTAGAGAGTCCGTCTGGCGTGAGATGCACAATTACTCCTCGGCCATCATGCGGATTAGGTTTACGTTCAATTAAATAGAGGTCTTCAAGGGAGTTTAAAAGTCGTGATAGTGATGTAGGTTCCATTCCCATAATCGGTCCTAGTGCGGTTGATGCCGTACCGTGCTTTGGGTCAATATTTAAGAGCGTAAGACCAAGAGACATAGTTATGCCATATTGTTTAGCTACTTCACTGTACATTTTTGAGACAGCTTGCCAAGTAGCTCTTAATGAATGATCTATAAGTGGTTTTTTGGAACTCATATCGTACTAAGATACGTTAATTTATTATGCATGCATAATAAATTAACGTAAAATAAAAAGGAGGAGACTTGAAATTCTCCTCCTTAATGGACTTATACATTCAAATTCTTATTCGCTATAAATTTGATCGTATAGTTCCTGATATTTTGCTTTTACTTCTTTTCGCTTGAGTTTCATTGTGGGAGTAAGGTGCCCTTTGTCGATCGTCCACTCATCTGGGGTCAATCTGAATTGCTTGATCTTTTCCCATTTAGCAAATCCTTCATTTGCTTGCTCAATTTCTCTACC
>CAZUBV010000131.1:1412-4025 GCA_964618875.1 uncultured Flavobacteriaceae bacterium | reverse complement strand
GAAGGTTATGGATTAAAAGCAAACCCTTTTTTCAATTACTTACCACTTAACGGTACTAAGGGTGAGCTACTGCTCATTCGCTGTCCGGGTCTTAGTGAAACTAGAGTGCTCAAATCGGGAGTATTTATCATTCCGTTAGGAAATGATTTATATCGGGTAGGATCAACGTACAAGTGGAAGGATAAGACAAACGTTCCTACCGAAGAAGCTAAGGCGGAGTTATTAGAAAAGTTGAAAAAATTCCTCACCCTTCCGTTTGAAGTAATGGATCATGTAGCAGGGGTACGACCTACGGTGACCGACAGAAAACCCCTTGTTGGTAGGCATCCGCAGTATGCAAATCTATTTGTGTTAAACGGTTTTGGCTCCCGTGGTGTAATGATAGGGCCACTAGCAGCTCACCAGCTATTGCAGTTTATAGAAACAAATTCTTCTCTATCCGAAGATGAGTCTATTGATCGGTTTGCGTCGCTTTACTCTTCGCAGCTTCCGGATCATACTGAATAAAAAAGTTGATCCAAATATTTCGTGCGAGCCTCATGTTAAGAGGCATAAACAAAACAACTGCCGCGATTATACTGATGAATCCGGTCATGACGCTAGAGCCCAGGATGAACTTGCTTGTAATAAAAGCAGCTACGGCGATTGCCACCCCTAAGGCGTAACTCACGTACATGGCTCCATAAAAAAAGGAAGGTTCTATTTTGTATTTGGTTCCGCAGATCGAACAGCGCTCATGCATATCGTATATCCTGGCGATATTAAACGGATTAGAACTTTTATACATGCTTTCTCCATGACATTTTGGGCATTTTGAACCTAAAATGCTGTAGAGTTTATTTCCTTTACTAATCATGATTGTAGCGTTGGTTGTTCAAAGGTAATTCGCGTCCAAGGTAGCAAAAGTAACCTAGGTCACGAAAGGTAATCATCTAGGGTAAATAGTATATTTGCGCCCATGTTGAATTTGCACAATGTCGCTGTTTCATTTTCGGGCAGTTATTTATTTCAGGGGGTTAGTTTTAAACTGAGTCCGGGTGATCGAGTAGGTCTTATTGGTAAAAATGGGGCCGGAAAGTCAACCATGTTAAAGATTCTCTCTAAAGAAATGTCTTTAGATGAGGGCACAATGGCCTGCGATAAAAATATCACCATCGGTATTCTAAAACAGGATATCGATTTTGTTCAAGGAAGAACCGTTCTTGAAGAGTCATATGAAGCCTTTGCTGAGATTAAATCAATCGAACGCGAGTTAGATCGAGTAAATACCGAGCTTGCCGAAAGAACCGACTACGAGAGTGCCGGTTTTCATGACCTTATGGTTGCCGTGAGCGATCTGAATGAACGGTATGAAATACTAGGGGGATACCACTATCAAGGTGAGACAGAACGAGTATTACAAGGTTTAGGTTTTAAGCGAGAAGATTTTGATCGCTTAACAGACACCTTTTCTGGCGGATGGCGAATGCGGATAGAGCTTGCCAAACTGCTGTTACAAAAACACGATGTTTTACTGCTCGATGAGCCTACCAACCACTTAGATATCGAGTCGATTTTGTGGCTTGAGACGTTTTTGAATTCGTACGCCGGAGCAGTAGTTATCGTGTCTCATGATAAAATGTTTTTGGATAACGTCACCAATCGAACCATCGAAATTTCACTAGGGCGCATTTATGATTATCAAAAGCCGTATTCGCAATTTTTGGCGCTTCGAGATGAGATTAGAGAACAGCAACTCAGTGCACAGAAGAATCAAGAAAAGCAAATTCAACAGACCGAGCGCCTGATCGAAAAGTTCCGTGCAAAGGCCTCCAAGGCCTCTATGGCACAGTCGCTTATTAAAAAACTAGACAAGATTGATCGCATTGAGGTAGACGGCCAAGACAATGCGGTTATGAATGTTAAATTTCCTGTCTCTGTTCAACCCGGAAAAATTATTTTGGAGCTCGATAAGGTTTCAAAATCCTATGGCGATTCGTTGGTGCTTTCTGAGGTTTCTTTCCTTTTGGAACGCGGATCTCGAACCGCCTTTGTCGGTCAAAATGGTCAAGGAAAATCAACCCTTGCAAAGATTATTGTCGGTGAATTGGCCCATAACGGAAGCCTTCGTCTCGGACATAATGTTCAAATTGGATACTTTGCCCAGAATCAAGCTGAATACCTTGACGGCAATAAAACACTGCTAGAAACCATGATTGACGCAGCAAATGAGACGAATCGTGCTCAAGTCCGCGATATTTTAGGTTCGTTTCTTTTTGGTGGGGAAGAGGTAGACAAGCAGGTAAAAGTACTGTCTGGAGGTGAACGTAATCGCCTAGCGTTAGCAAAACTTTTATTGCAGCCGTTCAATGTGCTGGTTATGGATGAGCCTACCAACCACCTTGACATGCAATCGAAAGAAGTGCTGAAGCGAGCATTATTTCGATTTGAAGGTACATTGCTTGTGGTATCTCACGATAGAGATTTTTTACAAGGTCTCACCGATAACGTTTTCGAATTTAGAGATCATAAAATCAAACCTTACCTAGGCGATATTGATTACTATCTAGAGCAGCGCAAGCTAACAGATTTTAGAGCGGTTGAAAAACGAACCGAGCCAGAAAAGAAAAAGTC
>CAZUBV010000131.1:0-1312 GCA_964618875.1 uncultured Flavobacteriaceae bacterium | reverse complement strand
ATTGATTTTCAGTTTGAAGAAGGCGATTTAATTGCATTCGAAGCCCGTGAGATAGGCCAATAATTTGCCTAATTCTTAATCTTTTATTAAACTTTGCTGTCAGGGTTAGACAATTCCACTTTTTTAAACCATATTTGTTTAACCTTTTAGAATAATCGATGAACAATTCTGTAAAAGAACTCCTTATACAAGCCGAAGAATACGAAAACTTAGCCATGAGCCACATGAGTACCAGTGATCGCGTTAAATATTCGCGAGAAGGTAAATCGTTGGTTCTTGCCATAAACGAGGTCTACAAAGAGTCTAAGGATCCAGAGCTTATGGATTGGATGAAGCGTGTTACCTCGAAGAAACAAAAAATCGAAAAACGTATAAAGAACGTTCCAACGGTTTAAATGCCTCTTTCGCCTTCTTCTAAAGTTGCTATTGTTGGTGGAGGTATTAGCGGTATAATCTCAGCCCTCGAGCTAGAGCGCAATGGCTTTTCTCCTGTAATTTTCGAAAAATTAGATCGTTTAGGCGGACGTTTAAAAACAGATTTTTACGAAGATATTCCGCTAGATCATGGCTTTCAGGTATTGCTTACACACTATCCGGAACTAAAAAGATACCTTGATTTTGACGCTCTTGATTTACATTATTTCCGTCCTGCAGCTCTAGTATTTGAATCGGCAACCAAGCATCACGAAATAGGAGATGCCTTCCGTGATCGTTCACTATTGTTGCCCACTTTAAAAACCGACATTGCCTCATTTTCTGATAAGCTAAAGCTTCTTAAGCAGCAGCGAAGAATTGGTCGTTTGTCGGTAGCACAGATTTTTGAATCGGCTGACCGAAGACCCACAAAAACGGTTTTACAAGAGAAGTACTCATCGCGTTTTGTCGAGCAGTTTTTTACTCCGTTTTACGGTGGAATATTCTTAGACAAGAACCTGAGCGTATCAAATACTCATTTCGAATTTGTTTTTCACATGTTTGCAAATGGTTTCGCCGCTATACCTAAGCAAGGTATTGAGTCGGTTGTAACCCAACTTACTAGTCGATTAAAATCGACAGAAATTAAGCTTGGTGTTTCGATGAGTGTTGAAGACCTGCAATCAGATTTTGATGGGGTCATTAAGGCTCATGCCGATACTAACGAGAGGCGGTGGTTTGGTACTGAAGTGTTTTATTTTATCTGTCCAGATACTGCTAACCCCTTACTTTCAAAACTTTCTAATACGATAGGCTTATTTCCGCACTCTGACTCAGTCAATACGATTCATGCGCTGCGTGGATCAAAGTCAACTTTAATTTCCGCCTCTGTTGTCGG
>CAZUBV010000130.1:0-4046 GCA_964618875.1 uncultured Flavobacteriaceae bacterium | reverse complement strand
CTCAGATCGACAAAAAAAGATAAAAGGGACCAAATAGAGCAGTTTATTCAACTTCGAATCCATCCAAAAGGCGTACAGCTGAAAAACCTTATACAGGCTAAGCCATCGAATGCATCTATTTACCTAGACCTGCTTCTATTCTACGACTATTGCAATCTCATTAGCTCGACATCGCTCGCCTCTATCCATGAGAATGAACTAGTGAAAAGATTTGAGCCACAACGAATCGAAAAAGAAAGACCCGTTAATTATTATCGGGCACTAAACCATTCTACGACAAGACTGATATATCGCAATAAGGATAGAATCAAAAAAGAAATTCAAAACAATAAACGATTAGTGGAGCTGCTCAACAAATACACTGTACAAAAATTAAACGCTGAAGAAAAGAGAGAACTCCGCAAAATCGCCTTAGAAGTCTTTAAGTCGATACCTTCAATAGCTATCTTTATGCTCCCGGGCGGATCAGTTTTATTACCAATAGCCATCCGCTTATTACCTAAACTAATGCCGTCTTCGTTTGACGATAACCGAATCGAATAATGTACATTCCTCGCCACTTTGCTGCTAAAGATTCTAAATCGATCGAGTTACGATTCGGAAAAGTACCATTTGGAACCTACATTGAGTTTATCGATAATGAAATAAAGGTAGCGCACATCCCATTGCTTATTGATTTAGATAAACAGCTTGCTAGCGGACACTTAGCGCTCAACAATCCCCTAGCCCAGTCGTGGCTCAAACATTCAGCACCCGCAAAAGGTCTCTTTGTAGTGCAAGGAGCAGCAGCCTATATTTCACCTTCCTGGTACCAAACAGAAGAGGTGCCCACCTATAATTATATCGCTTATCATATTAACGGAACTCGCACCCTTAGCTCTGCTGAACAAACAGATCTTGATTTGAAAGAACTCGTTGATTATTTCGAATCGCAGCAACCTAATGGTCGCTTATATACGAGTTATTCGGCAGAGACGCTCGCGCAATCAAAAGGAGTTTTAGGATTTCAATTTGAAATTGAATCTATTGAAGGAATCGAAAAACTCTCGCAAAACCGAAAAGAAGATCAGGCTGTGATTATTGAACAGCTAGAAAATAGATGTCCCTACTCCCAGGCAATTGCCCAGGAGATGAAAAAACTGAATTCATGACCATCACCCAACTACATTACCTTATCGCTGTGGCTGAGTATCAAAATTTTACGCTAGCTGCAGAAAAATCATTTGTAACACAACCCACCCTCAGTATGCAAATCTCGAAACTAGAGGAAGAGTTAGGTGTGCGAATTTTCGACCGAGGCACAAAGCCCATTAGACTAACCGAGGTGGGCTTAAAAATTGTTGAACAAGCCCGAAGAGTGGTAAACGAAGCGGAACGTATGCAAGATATTGTTGCTATCGAAAAAGGATTTATCGGGGGGCCCTTTAGATTAGGGATTATTGCAACTGTAATGCCTACACTGCTTCCGATGTTTTTGGGTGCGTTTATAAGGAAATATCCGAAAGTGAATCTGATCATTAGAGAGCTGACCACCGAAGAAATTATTAGTGGCCTACGAGAAGGAAAGCTCGATGCCGCAATCGCCGCAACGCCGCTAGAGCTTGAAGATATTATTGAGAGACCTTTGTACTATGAACCTTTTGTGGGTTATATTCCATCTGAGCATCCCTTAGCTAGCAAACAAGAGTTAGCTGCTGACGATCTAGACTTACAGGAGGTTCTCTTACTACAAGATGGGCACTGCTTTAGAGATAACATTCTCAATCTTTGCGGCATGAATGCACAGGATACTCCTAGAAAATTTACAATAGAAAGCGGAAGTTTCGAGACGCTTGTACAACTAGCAGACGAACGTATGGGAATGACCCTTCTTCCTTATCTGCATACCCTCGCATTAAACGAAAATCAAAAAAAAGGGCTCAAGCATTTTGAAAAGCCAGAGCCAGCAAGGGAGATTAGTTTGATTTATCCAAAAAGTGAACTAAAAATTCAGATTACCCAAGCACTAAAAGAAGTTATTAGTAGCGTTATTCGTGGGGCGATAAGCTTCCATGATGTTCGGATTGTATCGCCTAAACAAAAAGTCCGTTAGGGCTAAAAAAGTTTAGTGCGGGTTGAAGTTCAGGCTTATCAGTCGTGTACGTCTTTAACCAATTATAGAGTTCAACCCATTCATTTGGGAGCAGGTATTTTGCCGCTTTCCGTACTTCTTTTGTAAACAATTCTGAATTAAAACTCACTTTTTGAAGAACCGATAAGGTATAACTTAAACCTATTTTCGCCATTAGTGTCGGATTTTAAAACCTATCTAATTTACTATTGAACCGAAAATAAAACTCTCAAAGAATCGTTAAATCCTTAAGGCTTTTCTTTTATCGACCACTCGAATTTGAATTCTGAAACGATCGTACCTGAGGCATCTTTGCCGGTGGCATTCATCCAAAATCGCACTCCTTCATGCGTACTTAAGGCTTTAGCAAAAGACTGAGCGACAAGATCTTGTTGGTCACAGCTAAACTCAATGGTTCCCTTAGCCTTTTTTAAAAACATTGCCTGATTTTGGGTAACTAACATACTGAATGGCTTACCCGATTTGCGTATTTGATCCATGACAATTACCCCTGTTGATAATTCGGCAGCCATTCCTTGAATCGCCCAAAACATAGACTTAAACGGATTTTTGGTGAACCAATTTAGTCGAACCCTTACCGTTGCACCCTTGCTATCAAAATGGGTGAGCCTAACTCCCGAAAAATAAGCGCTTGGAAGTTTAAAAAGTAAGAACCAATTAAATTTTTGCGGTCTCAAGTTAATCGATTTCCGCTAGGTAGCGCTCAGCGTCCAATGCTGCCATACATCCCGTTCCAGCAGCGGTAATTGCTTGTCTATACTCTTTGTCTTGTGAATCTCCACAAGCGAATACCCCTGGTAGATTTGTTTTGGTTGTTTTTCCATGAGTTTTAATGTAACCCACTTCGTCCATTTCTAGCTGTCCCTTGAAAATATCGGTGTTCGGCTTATGACCAATGGCAATAAATAAACCTGTTATAGCAATGTCATCAACAACACCAGTAGCTGTATTTTTCATTCGAAGCCCTTCTACTACCGAATCACCTAGAACCTCTTCAACTTCTGTGTTGTAGCGAATTTCAATATTTGAAATGTTCGACACCCGATGCTGCATTGCCTTTGAGGCACGCATCTCACCTTTTCGCACGAGCATGGTTACTTTCGAACAGATCTTTGAGAGGTAAGAAGCTTCTTCCGCCGCAGTATCTCCACCACCAACGATGGCTACTTCTTGTCCTTTATAGAAAAATCCGTCGCATACTGCACAGGCAGAAACTCCACCACCTCTAAGCCGTTGCTCACTAGGAATACCCAGGTATTTTGCAGAAGCACCAGTAGCGATGATTACGGCTTGGGTTTCTATATGCTTAGAGCCATCTACAACCGCTTTATGCCAACCCCCTATTTCAGTGCTAAGTACGATTTCAGTTACCATTCCTATCCGAACCTCGGTTCCAAAACGTTCTGCTTGAGCTTGTAGTTGCACCATCATAGTAGGGCCATCAACTCCTTCGGGGTATCCCGGAAAATTGTCGACTTCGGTAGTCGTGGTAAGTTGTCCTCCGGGTTCCATTCCGGTATATATAACGGGCTTCATATCTGCACGAGCAGCATAAATAGCAGCAGTGTAACCTGCTGGACCTGAGCCTATAATAAGTGTTTTAATACGTTCAATCGAAGTGCTCATAAAAAATTTTAGGCTAAAGTAGCCAATAAAGAAACTTAGAATTGGTGATTTTATTAAAAGTTACTCACTATAAGATTTGGTAACCCAGATCACAAAGTTTCGTCCTAACTTGGTGTTTATTTGTAAAGCAAACAAAGCATCTATGAAACTTTTCTTCTCTCTCACATGCCTGCTATTTGGGGTATTTTGTACTAAAGTTAAAGCGCAAGACAGTGCTATTAAGCGCTTGCGTCCAGCCGAATTTATTGCAGCGATTGCGAAGGATAGCGTCCAACTCTATGATGTACGA
>CAZUBV010000129.1:0-4057 GCA_964618875.1 uncultured Flavobacteriaceae bacterium | reverse complement strand
AAGATAATAACGACCCACGTCGTCGCTATTTCTTCTACCGTCAAAGAGGAACTACTCCAGGTCAAGATGCTGACCCAGCTCTTGAGACCTTGCAGTGTTCACTTCAAACACCTCCAGCGCATTATGACGGATTTCCCTTTTGTGGACTTCCAAATGGATACTGGGGTAGAGACCACGGAAATGATGAAGGTATTCCGCCCGATGGTTTCTTAAGAACCCTAACTGGTGTTTATCCTGCAGGTGGTGCATTTGACGATTCGCGTTTCAAAGCTTTAGGACAAGGAGCCGGAGCAGGTGGAAATGGTATCACTCCGATCCTACTTCACTCGAGTGTAAAATTCTGGCAGGCCGAAATAGCACTTGCCTCTGGAGATGCTACTGCAGCTAAAGAGCATTTAACTGCCGGATTAGCAGCATCGGTCGCTAAAGTAACCGCTTTTGGATCTAAGGATGGCACTGCTAACTTATCAGTTGCTCCAACTGCTGATGACATTACACTGCACGCAAATCAGATATTATCTGCATTTGACGCGGATACTACAGGTGGATGGAATGTACTTGGTCAGGAGTTATTCGTATCACTATACGGAAATGGAACTGATGCATACAATTTTTACAGAAGAACGGGTTACCCGAATAACTTACAACCAAACCTAGAGCCAAATCCAGGTGCGTTTGTACGTTCGATGTGGTACCCTTCAAACTTTGTGAACACGAATTCTTCTGTAAACCAGAAACCAGATGTTACACAAACCGTTTTCTGGGATAATGGTTCAACCTCACTTTATTAATTTAAGAAATCATGAAAAATTTATTTAAAATAACCTTAGGTCTTCTACTCGCCCTAAGCATGAATTCATGTGAGAGCGAAGAAAAAGTAGTTGACTTCGTTTTTGAAAATTCAAAAGGCGGAGCCCTTTTAAGACAAGTATCTGTTACCGGTTTACTTGATCTATTCGATGTCAATTCAGGAGTAAATATGGTATTTGAATATCAGGATACGGATGGATCTCTTATAACGAATATTCAAAGTGTTTCAGCTACATTATCCTTCGTAGATAACGATGGAACAGGACAATCAGTAAGCAACCTTCCATTTGGATCTGTCAGCGGATGGACAACAGAAGGAACACCTTATGGACTTCCTAGAGCTAACTTTTCATACAAACTTTCCGAAGCTCTTGCAGTAATTGGATTAAGTATTGATGAAGTAGCCGCTGGAGATCAGTTTATTGTAAACTTCACCGTTACTACTGCAAAGGGTGATGTATTCACAGCATCATCTCCTAATGGTAACGTGAGTGCTGTTGGAGGGTGGTATTCATCGCCTTACCGAGTTACTTCGAATGCTGTTTGTAAACTTCCTGATAATTTCATGGTTGGCACCTACAACGTAGAACTAATTGATGGAGTTAGCTCCTATTTCGGTAATACAACAAATGGCTTAGGAGAACAAGCAGTATTAACCGCAACCAGTAATACTGGTCGAAATGTAAGTATTGGTTATCTAGAGGTTTTCGGATTTGGACCATACAACTTCCAAATTGATCTAGTTTGTGGTGAAGTGGTAATTAGTGGAGAGCAATTAATTGGTTTAGGATGTGGTTCTAACCTTGGAATTGCTCCACCAGAAGGACCGAATGGAACATTCGACTTCACTGATGACACAACCTTCACTTTTGCTATAACCGATAACCCTATTGAGGATTGCGGAGCTGATGCAACGCAGACTGTTTATAGATTTACAAAAGTTCAATAGAACGTTCAATACGTAGGTAATTAAAAGCCGCCCCATCCGGGCGGCTTTTTTTTATTCCAAAAACGCATAAACCTACTATCTTTGCGACATGAAATTAAATAAGCTACTCCCATTAGTCGTTGCCATTACAACCATTACAACAACGCAAGCACAGGTAAATCTCGAAAACTTTTCTGCAGGGAATGCTGAAGCAGCTGTATTTGCGGAAATGCGTAAAAAACGATCATTTGGAAATGATTTAAGCACGGTAGGATCCCCTTACGTTAATGAGAATTTCACAGAGGCTGAAATTTTTTACAAAGGTAAATCGCTGGGTATTTATCTCTACAGACACAATGCATTTAATGATGAAGTTGAAGTTGTTGAAACCGGAGATGACACCATAAAATACGTAAGAGATGAACAAGGCAACTTCGTACCCGCAGATGGAGAAAGTAGTTCACTTGCTCCTGTAAAAGATATTGAGGTAATCGATAAAGCGAAGGGTAGTATCTTATCACTAAAAACCATATCTAACGAGGACGGTATTTTGAAAAATGCCTACCTATATAAACTAACTGATGGAAAACACTATCAGCTATTTTATCAGAATAGAGTCGGGTTTAAAGAGGGGGTTCGCGCGGCTAGCTCAATGGTTCGTTCAACACCGAATCGATTTACCCACTTTCAAGACTTTTACATTCTTAAGGCTGGTGAAGAAGTAGCATACTTTTTTAGCGGAAAAAAGAAAGATTTATCAGAAGTCCTTAAACCTGAACATCAAAAAAGAACAGAAGAAATTATTAGCTCTCAAAGACTAAAAGTAAAGGAGGAAGCCGACCTTATTCTTTTAATCCAAGAACTGAACAATTTATAAGAAATGAAGCGACTTTTAATACTCACATTAGCACTACTGAACGCAAGTATTCTCCTGGGTCAATCCACCCAATGGAATAGTCCAGCGGTTTTAGGAGAAGCGCCAAAAGGTGATGATATTTTTGCTTTTGCAAATTTCATGGCAAAACGCAATCCGCTAAATGATTTAATGTTTTCAGAAGTCAGAACACGAAACATCATTATCGATCCTGCCACGGTTGGTAGTCCTTATATTTTAGAAGAGTTCGAGCCATGCTCGCTTTATTATAAAGACGAGTTAGCCGAACAACTTTATTACCGATATAACGGTTTAAATGACGAAGTTGAACTGAAGGAATCCCTTACAAGTGAAGGAATATTCTCACTAAACTTAGACAGAAATATAACTCTTGTCAGCAAAGATGCCATCCTATCGCTAGAAACGCTGAATACACCAAAAAATGGCGTTAGAAACGGTTATGTGAATAGGCTGTATAAAGGATCCACAATCAGCCTCTACGAGCGCATTAAATCGAAGTTTAGTGAAGGTATGCGCGCACAAAGTTCAATGGTTAGAAGCACCCCAGATAAATTCAGTCAATTTACTCAACATTACATCCAGTTCGAAGATCAGAAACTACTAGAATTTATACCTACAAAAAAAAGAAAGCTGATAAACGCTCTACCTGAGAAGCTACAAAGCAAAGCAATTTCTCTTTTTGAAGAAAACAAATACGACTTAAGAACGACCTCAGGACTCACGGCGTTCATTTCAGACCTCGATAACTAATTTATGGCTCAAAACTCCCAATATATCTACGGCATAAGAGCCATTCAAGAAGCTATCGAAGCTGGCACAGACTTTCAGAAAATCTTCTTGCAAAAAGGAGTGACAAGTCCTTTATTTAAAAGTTTAGAGGCACAAATACACACGCTAAAGCTTCCGCACTCCTATGTTCCACAAGAACGACTACAGCGAATTACACAGCAGAATCATCAAGGAGCAATTGCAGAAATTGCCGAGGTAGCTTATGCCGAATTTGAACCAACTATTGAGGAGATTCTTGCGAAAACTGTTAACCCGTTATTTCTATTACTCGATGGGTTAACAGACGTTCGAAATTTTGGGGCCATCCTCAGAACCGCCAGTTGTTCGGGAGTTCACGCCGTAATCGTTCCGAAGCAAGGTATGGCTCCCCTAAATAGAGACGCCATCAAAACCTCAGCAGGAGCTGCATTTACCATTCCGATCATACGAGTTGATCACTTAAAAGACGCTATATACTACCTAAAATCAAGCGACATTCAATTTATTGCGGCTACCGAAAAGGCAGAAAACACTATTTACTCGGTTGACTTCAAAAAACCTTCGGCTATTATTATGGGTTCAGAAGATGTAGGCATTCATCCCTCTTTACTAAAATTATGTGATACACAGGCAAAACTGCCTATGCAAGGTAGCAT
>CAZUBV010000128.1:0-4089 GCA_964618875.1 uncultured Flavobacteriaceae bacterium | reverse complement strand
CGAAACAACAAAAACTACTCGGTAGGGTCGTGTAAATGCGAAAATCCTCGCAAATAACTTCAGGTCGAACGACTTTTTCAACTTACTCTCACTCATGCCATAGCGTTTTAGGGTACTCGACCGAGGTCAAAGATAGTCCTTTTGCAGGTACAGATGCTCCGGCTTGCGACCTTGACTTAGAGGCAATAACCTCATTTATCCAAGCGGGTTCGCGCTTTCCGAGTCCAACCTCGAGTAAGGAACCTACTATTGCTCGAACCATATTTCGTAGAAAACGATCGGCAGTGATTTCAAAAATAATCTGAGTATCAACCTTAGTAAATAGTGCCTTCTTAATATCGCAATAAAAGGTTTTTACGTCCGTATGGCTACGCGAAAAACATTCAAAATCTTGAGATCCTAAAAGGTATTTGGCAGCCTCGTTCATAGCACGCAAATCAAGTGGCAATTCAACTAAATGTGCATAGTGCCAACTAAACGGATTTTTGACGGTTTCGATAGTATAGCGATACGAACGAGATATCGCATCAAAGCGGGCATGAGCATCTTCTTTAACCTGTATAATAGTATGTATTACGATGGTTGAGGGCAAAAATCGATTCAACCGGAATTTAAGATCCTCGATATCAATAGGTTTATCCACATCAAAATGAGCGTATAACCTATGAGCATGAACGCCGGCATCCGTTCTTCCTGCACCAGTGATTGCAATAGATTCAGTGAGTAATAAGCTTAGCGCTTCTTCGATAGATTGCTGAACACTAAGTGCATTAACTTGACGTTGCCAACCGTGAAATGCAGAACCATCATAAGCTATTTGAAGAAAAAAACGCACCGTAAAAACTATATTTGGTCACAAAGATACCTTAATGACTCGAGTTTTTTTGATCTCAGATACGCATTCTTATATAGATGAACGCATACTACATTATGCCGCAAAAGCCGATCAAATATGGCATGCAGGTGATATCGGATCGATAGAGGTGACCGATTCTTTAGCTTCGATAAAACCCCTGCGGGCTGTATATGGGAATATCGATGATCACAATCTTCGAGTCCAATTTCCTAAAGCGTTACTATTTGATTGCGAAGGAGTATCGGTTCTACTCACGCACATCGCCGGATATCCTAAAAAATACAACGCCTACGCCCAAAACCTAATACAACAACACCAACCCAATCTGGTAATTTGTGGGCACTCTCATATCCTTAAAGTGATGAAAGATTCACATTATGGACACCTACATATGAATCCAGGAGCAGCCGGAATACATGGGTTTCACCAAATTCGAACAGCACTTGAATTCACAATCGATAACGATACCATTCTAGATTTAAAAGTTATTGAATTTGGAGCTCGCGGAGCTGCTGGTCTAAAATAGAAATGGCCCGGATAAACCGGGCCATTTCTCGCACTAATACTACTAAGATATCCGATTTTTAACGCAAACGATCAGCAGATTTTACGAGATCTTCATCCTTTTTAATTGCTCTGTTGGCCAGAACGAGAAAAACGATAGAAAAGATCGGAATCAGCATCCCAACACCCTTCTCAGGAGCCTGCGCCCCTCCGGATAGATTTAGCGATCGGTAAACGAAAAATCCTAGTAAAAAAAGTTGAGCAATCAAATTCAATCGATTCAGAACGAATTGATGCTGTCTATTACGATACCAAAAAAGTGATCCAATTGCCACAATAAGTGTAAATGTTGATTCAGCTAGCACTACCATCAGAGAGGTGCCTTCAAAAACTAAGCCCCAGTTCTTCTGATACACTCCTAACAGCAATACAGCAGAGAGAAGTGCGACTAAAAACAAATAGACCGATTGAATTCGTTGAATCATAGATTTCAAAATTAAAATGGATTTTTTGAATAAAACAGTTGCTTTTGATTTTTATTTGTATCATTGCACAACGGGTTACGCGTCAACCCTTTCTACTTAAATGGCGCGATTCATTTCTATTTGAATTTAATTCTTTCCATTTTACTAGATGTTTGAAATTGACGCGTTAAAAGCGAAAAAGTTAGCTGATTTACAAGAAATCGCCGCAACCTTAAAATTACCTCGCTACAAAACTTTAAAAAAGCTAGATCTTATTTATCAAATACTTGATCTTCAGGCTCAAAAACCAAATGCGGTTAACCCAGCACAAGTGGAACCACCAAAAGCAGCGCCTGTCGCTTCTAAAAGACAACCTTCCGCCGCAGAGCAAGAACCGAATAAAAAGACCGTAACAGTACCGTCTCAAACCGATTCAGAAGTGCGCCCAAACGGAAACAGAAACCAAAAACGAAACCGTCATCAAAAAACAGAAACAACTTCAACTCCAAATTCTGAAAAGAGCACACCTGAGCAGGAAAGTACCCCAAATAAAGAAGTGACCCAACAGCGAACGAATCATCCAAGAAATACAGGAAACAACACTGCTGCCCAGAATAATTCTACACAAAATAACAATCAAAGAAGAAATCAGAACGATCGAAGACCTCAGCAAGACAAATCGTATGATCGCCACAATTACGATAAAGAATTAAAAAATAGATACAAAGAGCCTGAACATGAGTTTGAAGGCCTAATAGACAGTGAGGGCGTACTTGATATTATGTCAGACGGATACGGATTCTTGAGATCTTCTGATTACAATTATCTCGCTTCGCCAGACGATATTTATGTATCTCAATCTCAAATTCGATTATTTGGGCTGAAAACCGGAGATACGGTCTTAGGTAGTATCCGACCGCCGAAAGAAGGAGAAAAGTACTTTCCGCTTATCAAGGTAACCAAGATTAACGGACTAGATCCAAATGTTGTTAGGGATCGTGTTTCATTCGAACACCTCACCCCATTATTTCCAAAAGAAAAATTCAATATTGCTGGGGCTCGAAGCACCATTTCGACCCGAATTATTGATCTGTTCTCGCCTATAGGAAAAGGTCAGCGTGGCATGATTGTAGCACAGCCGAAAACGGGTAAAACAATGCTGCTAAAAGACATTGCCAATGCCATAGCTGCGAACCATCCTGAAGTATATCAAATTATTTTACTCATCGATGAGCGACCAGAAGAAGTAACCGATATGCAGCGCAATGTGCGCGGAGAAGTAGTTGCTTCAACTTTTGACAAAGAAGCTTCTGAACACGTACGTGTAGCTAATATTGTAATCGAGAAAGCAAAACGATTAGTTGAATGTGGACATGATGTCGTGATTTTGCTCGACTCAATCACAAGACTAGCACGCGCTTATAACACCGTACAACCCGCCTCGGGTAAAATACTCAGTGGAGGGGTTGATGCCAATGCACTTCACAAGCCCAAGCGCTTTTTTGGTGCGGCACGAAATATTGAAAATGGAGGCTCGTTATCGATCATTGCAACCGCTCTTACCGAAACCGGTTCTAAAATGGACGAGGTGATTTTCGAAGAATTCAAAGGAACGGGTAATATGGAATTGCAATTGGATCGGAAAATCTCGAATCGTCGTGTATTCCCAGCAATTGACCTCATGTCATCTTCAACAAGACGTGACGATTTACTGCTGAATGAGAGCACGATTCAGCGCATGTGGATTTTACGTAAATATCTAGCAGACATGAATCCTGTTGAAGCAATGGAGTTTATTGAACAACGCATAGCTCAAACTAGAAATAATGAAGAGTTTCTGCTTACCATGAACGATTAAGTTCTAAGGTGACGACCAAAAAAAAGCGCGCTCCAAAAGAGCGCGCTTTTTTAATTTCCTAAAACAGAAACAAAAATCTTAAGCGAGGTCAGCTACCAAACGGGTAAGCTTACTTTTAAGATTCGAAGCTTTGTTCGAATGAATAATATTCTTCTTAGCGAGTTTATCGATCATACCGATAACTGAAGGTAATTGCTTTTCAGCTTCTTCTTTGCTCTCCTCACCACGAAGTCTTTTAATAGCGGTACGAACCGTTTTATGTTGGTAACGGTTGCGTAAACGAGCTGCTTCGTTACGTCGGATGCGCTTTAATGCTGATTTATGATTTGCCATAATACTAATTATATCTTTTTTTGTAGCCCGTAGGGGAATCGAACCCCTGTTACCAGGATGAAAACCTGGCGTCC
>CAZUBV010000127.1:0-4272 GCA_964618875.1 uncultured Flavobacteriaceae bacterium | reverse complement strand
GTGTATGACAAGTACTCAATCAGCTGGGGATACCGTCCAATTTTAGATAAAACCGCAGAAGAAGAGAAGCCTATTTTAAATGAGTGGATCATGAAACATGCGGGAGACCCTATGTATCGTTTCGGACATCAGCAGTCGGGTGATGTGGTAGACCCTAGCTCACAAACCGAAGATTTAGGCGATGATGCGGTGAAGGCAAGTACTTATGGTATTGCTAACCTTAAACGAATCGTTCCAAACCTTAGATCGTGGACTACTACTGCTGGCGAAAGCTACGAAGATCTCTCAGAGTTCTATGGACAAGTATTCGGACAATTCGGAAGATACATGGGCCACGTATCAAACCATATAGGCGGGGTATATGAGTATTACAAAACTACCGACCAAACAGGAAGTGTATACACTCCAGTTTCTAAGGCAAAGCAGCGCGAGGCCCTTGCCTTTATGCATAAGGAACTATTTAATACACCTAAATGGCTAATAAATAAAGATATCATTTCGAACACCGAATATTCCGGAAACGTAGAGCGTCTAAGAAGCCTACAGACACGTTATCTCAATAATATGCTATCACTAGGCAAATTAGCACGCCTAGTAGAATATGAAACCCTTGATGGTAGCAAAGCCTACTCTCTTGTAGATTTTATGCGAGAACTGCGCTTCGGATTATGGAGTGAGCTTCAGTCTGGTAACGCAATTGATACGTACCGCAGAAACCTTCAAAAGGCTCACGTAGAACGTTTATCGTACCTATTAACTGCTGGCTCTCAACGTAAATCACCTTCATACGGAGGATACAGTAAGTCTACAGCAGTAACTACCGATCAGTCTGATATTCGCTCAGTTGCCCGCTCAGAACTCGTTAATCTACGTTCTAGCATCAACGCGAACCTCAACAACACATCAGATCGTATGAGCCGTTACCACCTACAAGACGTAGCAGCCCGTATTACTGAGATCCTTGATGAGGATTAGTATCTTACTTCAAAAATTGAAATTAAGCCCGCCCTCCGGCGGGCTTTTTTATACCTATGTGTTAATTATTACCAAAACCGAGAGAGTTTAACAACCTATTAGCAGAACACAGTCTTCTAATGGGTTTACTTTACCGGCAGAAATTTTAAAAACACCTTACCATGAAATACATCTTACCACTAGTGCTACTAAGTTGCAGTAGCCTAGCGATTGCGCAGCAAGAAGAAAAAAAAGAATTCAAAGCCATCCTTATTGAAACCGAAGAAGGGGCGCATGCAGCCATGCAAGCAGATCGGATGCTAAAAGGTAAACGAATGCGTTGGCATGAGGCAACTGAAGAAAAACTATCGGCTGAGCAGCGCGCAAGTTTACAATCTAAGCGTATGACCTTACACCTTGGTCTAGATGAGACTCAAGAGAAAAAGGTGGCGAAAATAAACACCAAGCATCACCAGAAGATGCAACAAATAAAAGATCTCGAAGACGGTTTTGAAAAGACAAGTGCACGATTGGATGCGCAAATCGAACACCAACGCGAACTTCAAAAAGTCTTGTCTGCTGAACAATTCGATAAGTTCAAAGAAATGCATGAGGACAGAGGAAACGATCACGGTATAGAAAATACGATGCACCGAGTTCGCCACATGAGATTTAAAGGTAACGGTTCAGATCAGGAGATGGAATTCATCATCGAAGGGGATGCTGATAGAGACGGAAGCCACTTCATTTTCAAAAAAGATAACCCAGAAGAAATCGCAGCAGAACAAGGGGTAAGAGAAATTAGAGTCGAAAGACTAAAAGAAAGTCGAGGAGCCATGCTTCGGGAACGAATGCACGATCGCAATGGACATGCCCCAAAAGTTGCCGTTTGGGCTGCACAAGCAGGTGATAAACCACTTATGATTGTAGATGGCAAAGAACTAGGTTCTGATGCGAAACTCGAAGATATCAACCCCAGCACTATTAAAAGCGTCGAAGTATTAAAAGGTGACAAAGCCACCGAAACCTACGGAGATAAAGGCAAAAACGGCGTAATTCTTATTACCACCAAAACAGAATAATCCTTTCAACTATGTAACTAAAAAGCCCGCTGACGCGGGCTTTTTTTATGGATTCCAACGCGAGAGCGCCTCGATAGTAAAATCAATGTCTGCCTCGCTTAAGGCATCATTTAAGAAATAGGCTTCAAAGGCAGAAGGTGGAAGATACACACCTTCACTTAACATATGGTGGAAATAACTGTTGAAAGTAGCATTAGCCGCCCGAGCAGCAGAAGCAAAGTCAATTACCGGCTCCTCAGAAAAATGAACTGAAATCATACTTCCATACCGGTTAATCGTATGAGCAATACCCTTTTGAGTCAGCACACGAGCAATTCCTGTCTCAAGAAGTTCGGCCTTTGACTCGAGTCTTACAAAAACCTCAGGATCCGTTTCAATCGCAGTTAACATGGCGTGACCAGCAGCCATAGCAAGCGGATTTCCACTGAGGGTGCCGGCCTGGTATACCGGGCCTTCAGGCGCCAGGTGGCGCATGATTTCGGCGCGAGCGCCGAAGGCACCCACCGGTAAGCCTCCCCCGATTACTTTTCCGAACATGACGATATCGGCGGTGACTCCAGTGGTTTGTTGCGCGCCTCCCACCGATAGACGAAATCCAGTCATTACCTCATCGAATAGCAGCAATATATTGTGGGTGTCACACAGACTTCGCAAGCCTTCCAAAAAGCCTGGAGCAGGAACGATACATCCCATGTTTCCAGCAACCGGTTCAATGATAATGGCTGCGATTTGATCAGGGTTAGCCTCGATGAGCTGACGAACAGAATCGAGATCGTTATAGGTAGCTAGCAAGGTGTCTTTGGCAGTCCCTGCGGTTACCCCAGGTGAGTTAGGCGATCCAAAAGTGACAGCTCCGCTTCCGGCTTGAATTAGAAACGCATCGGAATGTCCGTGGTAGCAGCCCGCGAATTTGATGAGTTTTTCTTTTCCGGTGAACCCTCTGGCTAGGCGAACAGCGCTCATACACGCTTCGGTTCCTGAATTGACAAAACGCACCTTGTCGATACCGGGTACCATAGCCACCACTTTTTCAGCCAATAAGGTTTCGAGCTCAGTGGGCATACCGAATGAAGTTCCCAGTTTTGCACGTTCAGTAACGGCCGAAAGTACAGGGTCAAATGCGTGTCCGAATAGTAAAGGACCCCATGAAGAGATGTAATCGATTAACCGATTTCCGTCTTCGGTAAAAAGGTATGCTCCTTTGGCGTGATGCACAAACACGGGGGTCCCACCCACCGACTTGAACGCACGAACGGGAGAATTCACTCCTCCGGGGATTACTTTATTAGCAGCGGCAAAAAGCGCGCTGCTTCGCTGATATAGGCTCATTTTTTAGCTTTAGGAATTTCGAGAATTTGTCCGATAGATAAGTTATCGGTATCGAGCAGATTCATTTTTTTAATTTGATCAACGCTGACCTGATATTTTTGAGAAATACTATAAAGGGTGTCGCCCTTCACAACTCTGTGTGCAAGACCGCGGTAGGTATTTTCAATATTTTCTTGAGCCTCAGCCGCCATATCTTTAGTCTTCTTGCCAATACTTGTGATTGCTGTTTTTGCCGATGTAAATGCCTGACTTACTTTTTCTTTACGAGCATCAGATTTTAACTTGCGCTCGCGCATTTTTAAGGCGGTGCGATCAAGGTCCTGCAAATTATTGCGTTCGATAATCGCAATGAGCTTGTCAGAGTAGGTTTTATCAGTGGCGTAACCCGCCTCGCGCAGACCTTTAGCCCATGCTTTGTAGTCGGTAGCTTTATAATCGAATAAGTGAGCGTAACGAGGGCGCGTGCTTAAAAACTCTGAATGGTCGCGGTACGAAGAAATAGGACTTCGGTATTTGCGAAAGCACTCTCCTTTTGCATCGTCGTCATAGGAAACCGAATCGCCGGTCCACTCCTTGTGACACTTTATTCCAAAGTGATTATTCGAACTTTTCACAAGCTCGCTTTTGCCGGCGCTGGTCTCCAAAATACCTTGAGCGAGGGTAATACTGGCCGGAACTCCGTAGAGCTTCATCTCTTTCATAGCTACATCAGCAAAAGTCTCGATGTAATCGGCCTCCGATTTAAAACGATCGTAATCATTGGCAGACCAGGTTTTTAAACCCATGTCGTCGATTGCGTCTTTGGTTCGGTCTCCAACGGATAGTTTAGTACTTCGTTCACTCGCTTTTGATCGAGCAATCGAATACACCTCTGGATTTGGAGTACAACTAACCAAAAAAACTAGGG
>CAZUBV010000126.1:0-4349 GCA_964618875.1 uncultured Flavobacteriaceae bacterium | reverse complement strand
CACTTACGCGCTGACAGATTAGCAATCTGCTCCGTTACCACTCCGGCACCTCTCCAATCTGTTTAACCTTTGACGTAAAGGTGGGCGCAAAAATACCGTTTAAGGTCGATTCTGACAAGAAAAATATCGAGAATTTTAAGCTATTCCGGATATTCGACCCGAACGTGGTAAATATTTGTCAGTTTCTTCTTCAAAACCGCCTTGATCGTTTCAATTTCTTTAAGGGTAATTGTTGCCGATGCAAATTGTCCGCTCTCAAGTTGTCCTGAAATAATGCGTTCAACAAATTGATCCAAGGCGAAATAATCAGGTTGTTTCAAACTTTTACTAGCCGCTTCGACGGCATCACACATCATCAGTATCGCAGTTTCCTTCGAGAAAGGAATGGGTCCTGGGTATCTGAAATCCAATTCGTTCACAGCACCCTCATCGTCCAATTGCCTCTTATAGAAGTAATACACTAGGCTGTTACCATGATGGGTTCGAATAAAATCGATTACCCGATCCGGAAGATTATTTTTTCTAGCTAACTCAACCCCGTTAATTACATGTCTTCTGATAATCTGAGCACTCTCGGTAGGAGTTAAATCTTCGTGAGGATTTGCACCTTGAATCTGATTTTCTGTGAAGAACTCAGGGGTAACCATTTTGCCGATATCATGGTAGAGTGCTCCAACTCTGAGCAACAGACTATTTGCCCCCACCGCGTTTGCTGCAGCTTCGCACAGGTTGGCAACTTGAAGAGAGTGATTAAAAGTACCTGGAGCCTTTTCAGAGAGTTCCTTTAATAATTTTGAATTGGTATCCGAGAGTTCGAGTAGTGATACATCCGAAACGAGACTAAATAGTTTTTCGTACAAATAAATCAGTGGTTGAGCGAACAAAGTGATCATTCCGTTAAGTACAAAAAGCAGTAGAACCCACAAATCAATACTCAGAATTGCTCCTCCCCTTAGACCATGAAACGCCACATACGAAACAATATACACTAGCGTTACAAAAAATGCGGCGGCAAAGAGATTCGTGCGTTTGTGCAGTTCGTTAGATCCTAGCATTACCACGATTCCGGCGGCTAATTGTAAAAACAAAAATTCATAAGCACTCGGAAGTACCATCCCTAGGATTAATAAGGTCATTAAATGCACAAACAGTGCTAACCGAGCATCAAAGAAATTCTTCAATACTAGTGGCAAAATCGAGAGTGGTGCTAAATACACAAACCGCTCATCAATTCGGGTAAGCACAATTGCCACTGATACCATTAGTACGATGTTGAAGAAAATAAACGTAAGTTGGTTCGTATTGCGATACAGATCTTCACGATACCGCTTTAAATACAGTAATAATAGTAGTAAGAGTAGGGCTACAAGTAAACCGTATGCAGCGAGCAGATAGTAACTATTGGACTCCTTCCACTGATCAGATTGATATTGCAATCGCAGCGACTCGATAATTTGAAAACTTTGATCATCAACAACCTCTCCTTTGGCAATAATCAATTTTCCTTCAAAGACAATGCCCCGAGTGAGCGATAACTGATTCAATTGGGTTTGATAAGCGTTCTCCGTTAACGACTCTTCTAAAAATAAATTCGGACGAATACTCTGAGATAAAATAGTTCTCAGTAGGTCTTTAGCCGATTGCTCAGCTATGGGTATGGGATAATTCAACAAATAGTCGGTCAAATAAGAACTTGCAATCAATCCATCGCTTGAAATTGATTCCGCTTTGTTGTTTCTAATAATCTTAAACTGTACGGACGGTAATTCTCCCTCGAACACTCCTTTGGCATATAGGCTATCAAAGGCCAGTTCTAAGCGACTAAGTAACCGATTAAATCGAGCTTCACCAGAAACATCTTTAGGCAGAACCGCCTCTAAACGCTCGGCTAATTTGCTCCGTTCAGCTGCAACAATTTCGCTATCGTAGCGATAGAAATATACCTTTTGAGCGAGTAATGCCTCTCTTTCAGATCGAATCTGCGCGTCGGTCTTGCGAATTTCAAAATCAAACGGAGCGTATAAATTCTCATAATTCCAAGGTCTACCCTTCGAATACTGATAATTGAACGTGACTTGAGAAGGAAAGATCCAAAGAATAAATGCAACCGTCGATATATGCAGAAAAACCGTATAAAAAAGAGTTCTTCGCTGCTGAACTTGTTCGTGAGAAGAGGACATAGGATAGGTTGAAGCGTTGATTCAAAAATAGAAAATATTGTTTTTTAGTATTTTCGCTATTATAAACTAGTACAAGTCCTTTTGAAACCTTCCCATGGTATTTGCGGTCTAAGTGTCATCAACGTCTATCAGAGTAATGAGCAGACTAGTCCGATTGTAAACCAATTACTTTACGGTGAACATTTTAGCGTACTTGAATACCAAAAATTTTGGTCAAAGATACGCCTAGCTTACGATCAGACCGAAGGTTACATCCTAAATAGTCTTTATCTTCCGATCTCGGCCGAAATTGCTGCCCAACTAGGCC
Organism: uncultured Flavobacteriaceae bacterium; assembly: GCA_964618875.1. Classification (GTDB taxonomy): domain Bacteria; phylum Bacteroidota; class Bacteroidia; order Flavobacteriales; family Flavobacteriaceae; genus UBA3478. The sequence goes on along the minus strand of CAZUBV010000126.1, from coordinate 1,862 downwards.
AGTTTGAACACGCTCGGTACAACAAACACTTTACAAGCTTCGCCCTATTACAAGAGCAACAACTCTTACCAATTCTTATCGGGTCTAGAGTCGATGTTATGCCAATTTTAGGACACCAAAATGAAGAATTCTCAGCTAATACAACCACTCAAGAACTGCTAGAAGATACTTTAGCCGAAACCGCACTGAAGTATACCTATGCTCCATACATGAAAGGCGGTCGATCGCCTTTTGGTATCGATGCCGATGGGTTTACCCAAATGGTTTATAAGACAGCTCATATTCGATTACCCCGAGACCTAAAACAACAAGCTACAATGGGAAGCGTTTTATCTTTTATAGAAGAAAGCACACCCGGAGATTTGGCCTTTTTCGATAACGCCGAAGGTGAACTCATTCATGTAGGGATCTTGCTTAAAAACAACTACATCATTCACGCTCACGGTTGCGTTAGGGTCGATCGCATCGATCATACGGGTATTTTTAATCCGCATACAGGGCAGTATACCCACAAATTACGCGTGATACGAACGCTTCAGACGAAATAAAAAAGGCCCTTCATTTGAAGAGCCTTTTAATCTGTTTATTAACACCTTACTGAAGTAGGGCGAGAATTCTTTTGAAATTCTCGTTATCTCCAAGGGCTCCGTAGATATTTTTAAGCTGATTGAGTAGTTCTTGGTTACCCGGAAGCTTTTCAAGAGAAGCCTCTAAAACTTTAGCTCCCTCTCTGAAAAAATCTTCTTTTTGCTTTTTGAGTTGATCATACTTATCCAAATCTGATGACTTACTAGACATTGCAAGTTCATTCATTTGATCGACCAAAGCATTTCCTTCATTGATATAGGTGGTCGAAAGGTTTAGCGTAGCATTGATGTAGGTAGGATCAATCTCTAGTGCTCTGTTAAACGCATCACGAGCTTCTTGCATATTACTTTGTTCCATCGAAATTACACCGATGTTGTATTGTAAATCAGGATTGTTAGGATCCATTGCAGAAGCTTGTAGCATCATAGATTTAAACTTTTCAGGCTGCCCCATGGTGTAGTAGAGATTTGCCTTGTTTAAGATAAGTGCTACATCTGATGGATTTTGTGCAATTGCTTCATCATAAGCAGTAAGAGCTTCGTCATTGCGACCTTCTTGCTGAAGGATCAAGGCAATATTTTTTACTACTTCTGAACGCTTAGATGGTGTAGACTCATCTTTAGGGTCTTTATGAGTACCTGCTTTAACGTATAAATCACGAGTAGCTTGATCAAAGTATTCAAGTTCAGAGGTCGCAATGTTTATAGCTGCAAATCGTTTCTCACTTCCGTCGTAATTCAGTTCTTTTAAGCGATTGTAGATCGTAAGCGCTTTGTCATAATCCTTAGCGTTCACAGCAGATCCAGCGGCGTAATACAAGTAAATGGTATCTTGTGGACTTAATCGATACGCCAAATCAAGCCTATCGGCTGGTGCAGCATAATCATCTGCTTTTTGCGCTTCAACGGCTGCATTAACTAACTCATTCGAGATTGTTTTTAACGCCTGCTTAGCGGTTTCGATATACTTCGAAGCATTCATTGAAACAAGCGCCTCGTAATACTCGATAGCTACTAAGTAATCGCCTTCACCAGCTTGGGCTAGTTGTAAACTCGCATCAGCATAGGTAGCGTAGAAATCAGCTTTTATTTTTTCATCCGCTGATTTGGCTGCTTCTAATACCGGTTCAAGTACCGCAATCGCCCCAGCTGCATCGCCTTTTTTAAGCGCTTTTGAGGCCTCTTTTACTTGGTCCTTTTGTGCATTAACGGCAAGCACTGATACTAATGAAGCCGCTACAAAAATGATTTTTTTCATGATCGTTTTGTTGAATA
>CAZUBV010000125.1:0-4407 GCA_964618875.1 uncultured Flavobacteriaceae bacterium | reverse complement strand
CGCGTGCACACACCCTCGTCCGGCTCGATAGCACCGGGGCTATCCGCCGTGACCGAGAGAGCCTCGACAAGTCAAAACTTGAATTCGCGACGGACCGAGATTTGCATACCCTAGAAGATGCTATGGTAAATGCAGATGTCTTTATCGGACTTTCAATTGCGGATATTGTTACCCCTGAGATGCTGCTTTCAATGGCGCCTAATCCGATCGTTTTTGCGATGGCAAATCCCGATCCTGAGATCAAATATGATATGGCCGTCCGCACCCGAGAAGATCTGATTATGGCAACGGGTAGATCGGATCATCCGAATCAGGTAAATAATGTACTTGGGTTTCCGTTTATTTTTAGAGGAGCGCTCGATGTTCGTGCTACTAAGATTAATGAAGCTATGAAAATGGCTGCGGTTAAAGCGCTGGCAGATCTCGCTAAAGAACCGGTACCTGAGCAGGTAAACATAACCTACGATATTACCAGGCTGACTTTTGGTAGAGAATATATTATTCCAAAGCCATTCGACCCAAGACTGATTTCAAAAATTCCGGTGGCTGTAGCTAAAGCAGCAATGGAATCTGGAGTGGCTCAGATCGAAATCTCGGATTGGGACAAATACGAAGAAGAGCTTATGGCTCGATCGGGTAATGACAATAAATTTATTCGTTCCCTACACGAAAAGGCCAAGGAAAAACCCATGCGAGTTGTTTTCGCCGAGGCTGATCAGATCGATGTGTTAAAGGCAGCACAGTTTGTATCCGACGAGGGTATCGCAGAGCCTATTCTATTGGGTGACCGCGAGGTTATAGAAAGTTTGATGGAAGAGTTGGAGTTTGAAACGTCGCTTACGATTATAGACCCTTCAGATGATGCAGAACAAGCTCGTAGAGATCAGTTTGCAAAACTACTTTGGAAGCGTGGAGAGCGAGATGGTGTTCAACGATACAGTGCTGGTGTGCGTATGATGCATCGTAATTATTTCGGTCCTATGATGGTGCTCTCTGGAGAAGCGGATACAATGATTTCTGGATATTCGCGCTCCTTTCCGAAGGTGTTATTACCGGTATTAGAGACGGTCGGAAGAGGCCAAGGTGTGAAGAGAGCATCGACGATGAATATCATGATGACTCCAAGAGGTCCACTCTTTTTGGCAGATACTGCGATAAATATCGATCCAACTGCCGAGGAGCTTGCTGAAATTGCGGTAATGACGGCTCGTGAGGTAAAGGCATTCGGATTTGAACCGGTGATGGCTATGCTTTCGTACTCGAATTACGGATCGTCTTCTAAGCCTGAGGCTCGAAAGGTAAAACAGGCTGTTAAATTACTGCATCAGAACTATCCTGAACTTATCGTAGACGGGGAGATTCAGGCAGATTTTGCATTGAACCCTGAGATGGGAGCACAGACTTTTCCGTTTTCAAAACTAGCAAACCGCAAGGTGAATACACTCATTTTTCCAAACCTTGATTCGGCCAATATCACCTATAAACTCATGAAAGAACTACATGGGGTGAAGTCAATCGGACCTGTTATGCTCGGTCTAGATAAGCCAATTCATATTCTTCAGTTAGGTGCTAGTGTTGAAGAAATTATTAACATGACCTCAATCGCTGTGATCGATGCCCAGCGCGCAGCAAAAAAGTAAACTATTATGATCCATCATCTAAGAGGTAGACTTGTAGAGAAAACACCAACTCATTTGGTGGTGGAATGTTCAGGAGTAGGGTACCAATTAGAAATTTCATTGCACACCTATTCGCAGCTCTCAGAAAGCGAGGAGCAATTTCTATATACGCATGTGCAAATTAAAGAGGACAGCCATACACTATTTGGCTTTTTAACCATTTTTGAGCGTTCAATATTTCGTTTGTTACTCTCTGTAAGCGGTATAGGTGCTAGTATCGCACGTACAATGTTGTCTTCCCTCACCCCGGAAGAAGTGGTAGAGGCTATTGCCTCAGAGCAGGTGCACACTATTCAGTCGGTTAAGGGTATAGGTGCAAAGACCGCACAACGTTTAATTCTAGAACTCAAGGATAAGGTACTCGGCCTTGACGGCGCCGAAGATTCTATTAAATCGGGTGCCCTATTAAAGAATAGTAATGCTGACCAGGCAATGGCAGCGCTAGAGGTTCTTGGCTTTTCTCGTAAGGCTATTCAAAAAACAGTTGAAAAGCTAGCCTCATCTAACGCTGAAATGAGTGTTGAAGATCTCATCAAGAACACCCTTAATTTACTGTAGTTTGACCGCAAGGCTTGCTCAAATATCACGGCTGTGCCTTCTAGTGCTAATCTTGTTTTGTTCATGGGGCACAATTCGTGCACAAGAAATTCCCGCCCTCGCTCCCTATCCGATTGAGAAATTATATCGTTATGATCCTATTTACAATAGGTACGAACGTATACCCACCATCGAAGGTCAACAGGTAGGGGCTCCGAAATACCTTACGTTTATACAGTATTACGAGGCCTTAAGGCGCCAGGTGGTTCGCAATGGTTACAAGCAAAAAACCGACGCACTCTCTAAGGTAAATGATACGGTGAGTGGGGCAAGAGAAGATTTACTGCCTACTTATTATGTGAATTCTGAATTTTTTGAATCCATTTTTGGAGGTAACACGATTACGGTGGATGCCTCGGGTGGTTTTTCACTTGACCTTGGAGCACTAAGCCAAAAGTCAGAGAATCCATCTGTTGCGGTTCGCAACCAGCGAAGTACCGTTCTAGACATCGATCAGCAATTTGATTTAAATGTAGATGCACAGGTGGGGGAACGACTGCGAATACAGGCTAATATGGATTCTCGTTCTACGTTCGATTTTCAAAACTTATTCAAAATCGAGTATACGCCAAACGAAGATGATCTCATTCGAAATATAGAGTTTGGAAACGTAAGTATGCCGATGCAAAGCAGTCTAATGACGGGTGCTCAAAATCTTTTTGGACTTAAGACAGAACTTCAATTCGGTAGAACTTCGGTGACCGCGGTCTATGCAGAGCAGCGTTCACAGCGCAATTCGGTCACTACCCAGAATGGAGCAGTAGTGAATAACTTTGAACTTACGGCCTTAGATTACGAAGAAAACACCCACTTTTTTTTAAGTCAGCACTTCCGAGACGCCTACAATACAGCTTTAGAGAATTATCCTTTTATCGCTTCGAATGTACAGATTACACGAATTGAGGTTTGGGTAACCAATAGAGGACAGCAAACGGAGAATGTCCGAAAGATTGTTGGTTTTCAAGACTTAGGAGAATACGATCCTTCAAAGGTTAGGTACTCAGGTCCAACTTCTTTCTTCACTGCCATAGAAGCTTTACCCGATAACGAGGCCAACTTGTTAGACCCAACTAAAGTAGGAGGGGCAGGGTTGCCTAGTTCGGTTCGAACGGCTGCAGGTGCAGCCTCCGGTTTGAGTATTCTCGGACAACCGCTTGTTAACGGACTCGACTATGCTTCACTTGAAAACGCGCGAAAACTCGAGGCAGGTCTCGATTATTCGTATCACAGACAACTCGGTTATATTTCGTTAAATCAACCCCTTTCGACAGACGAGGTGATTGCTGTTGCTTATGAATACACCTACAATGGTTCAGTGTATACGGTGGGTGAATTTTCGAATGACAACCAGCAAAATGTAGCTAATGCCCTTATTGTTAAGCTGTTAAAAAGTAATATTACCCGCGTCGAGGACCCGATTTGGGATCTTATGATGAAAAATATTTATGCAACTGGGGCTTTTGCTATTAGCGAGAGTGATTTCGAGTTTCAACTATTGTATTCCGATCCTAGTCCACGAAACTTTTTAACTCCTGCCGACGCTACGACTCCTTGGCCTGAGCAGTTTAGTAATAGTACGCTTTTAAAAATATTTAATCTAGATCGACTAGATGCTTATCAAAATCGCTCGGAAGCGGGGGACGGATTCTTTGATTTTGTCGATGGGATTACGGTTGATGCAAGCAACGGTCGTATTGTATTTACTCAGGTCGAACCTTTCGGAGATTATTTATTTGGGCAGCTTTCTTCGGCTTCTTCTGAAGACTATGAGCAGACGGATACCTATAACGCTCATCAGAGACGTTATGTGTTTAAAACCCTATATGAACTCACTAAAACTGCCGCACTCCAGCAGGCGGATGCCAATCGATTTTTACTTCGCGGTTCCTACGGGGGATCAGCGGGAGCATCGAACCAAAAACTTTCACTTGGAGTTGCATTTGCTCTTCCGGGCTCGGTTCAGGTAAGTGTTGGGGGCCGTGTGTTAACAGAAGGGGTTGATTACCTGGTAGACTATGCTGCAGGGCAGGTCGAGCTTTTGGATCCAAACCTTCAAAATTCAGGTTTGCCAATTGATATTTCTGTGGAGGATGCCGGGCAAATCGGACAACTCACCAGACGATTTACGGGC
>CAZUBV010000124.1:0-4409 GCA_964618875.1 uncultured Flavobacteriaceae bacterium | reverse complement strand
CATCTCATGGACAACAGCTGCAGCTGTCGCAGCAACGGTTGAACTAGTGGCAGACAGGAAGCTTCCGCAAAAGGGCTTCATTAAACAAGAGGATATCGACTATAAAGCGTTTCTTGAAACCACATCCGGAAAGCTGTACAATTCGTAATTTTAAGACATGCACTTATCGATCGACTCCCCTATTTCAAATGTGTTGCAGGGCGTATTTAACGTCTATCGCGACCGCGTTTCTGATGTTCAGAAAATCACCGATGCCCTAGTTAGCCAGGGCATTGTAGGCGGACAATCCGAAATACTAAACGACCACATTGCTTTTCGCACCCTTGGTGTACCGCATTTAGGAATTGCTTCGTTCGAGAAAATTTTTCTCGCTCACGGATACGAAAAACGCGACTACTTCTTCTTTGAAGGCAAAAAACTCAACGCATACTGGTACGCACCACCACAGGATGAATTACCACGCATATTTATCAGCGAGCTCCGCGTCGCTGACCTCTCAGACAGGGCCCAACAACTCATAGCGAAATACACTAAAGAAATTACAGCTGACCCAGTTGATGCACTCGACCTACAAAACGTTGAAGCAGTTATTGAATTTTTTCACCGTCCGCTTTGGCAACTACCCAGTTTAGAAGATTATAACGAACTCCTTGAAGAGAGTGAATACGCAGCTTGGGTAATTTACAACCGCTATTATCTGAATCACTATACCATTAGCGTACACCAGCTAGATGGGGCGCATCGCACCCTCGAACAATTCAACGAATTTTTAAAATCGATTGGTATCAAACTCAATAATTCGGGTGGCGAAATCAAGGTGAGCCCAGATGGACTCTTACGCCAAAGCAGCTCGGTGGCTGAAAAAGTCGAGGCTACCTTTGCAGGCAACAAAACTGCTACAATCGCCGGAAGCTACGTCGAATTCGCAGAGCGACTACCCCTACCCGAATACGCACATTTGCCATTTACTGAAATCAAACGCCATATGCGCCGCGATGGATTCGAATCGGGCAACGCCGACAAAATCTTCGAAAGCACCTTTACCACACAAACCCAACGAAACTAAATTACGATGTCTCACCAAACCTTACTCAAATCCCTTCAAATCAGTACAACCGAAAAAGGCGTGAGCACCGGCCAAAATTGGTTTGGCAGTGGTCCTAAGATAGCTAGCCACACCCCAATTGACGGTAGCTTGCTTGCCGAGGTGAGCACCACATCGGTCACTGATTTTGAACAAGTGATCGAAACAGCTGAGGCTGCCTTTGAGATTTGGCGTAAAGTACCTGCACCAAAAAGAGGAGAGATTGTACGGCAATTCGGCGACAAACTTCGTGAGCACAAAGAGTCTTTAGGTCAGCTCGTGTCGCTTGAGATGGGAAAATCACTACAAGAAGGGCTTGGCGAGGTTCAAGAAATGATTGATATCTGCGATTTTGCCGTGGGCCTATCACGCCAATTACACGGGCTAACCATGCACTCTGAACGCCCGGGACACCGCATGTACGAGCAGTATCATCCGCTTGGTTTAGTGGGTATTATATCGGCCTTTAACTTTCCGGTTGCGGTTTGGAGTTGGAATACGGCCCTTGCTTGGATCTGCGGAGACGTCTGTATCTGGAAACCCAGCGAAAAAACCCCTCTTTGCGGTGTGGCCTGTCAAAAACTTATTACAGAAGTGCTACAAGCAAACAACCTTCCCGAAGGCATTTCATGCCTAGTAAACGGCGACGCATCGGTCGGAAAATGGATGGCCGAAGACCATCGCATCGCTCTAGTCTCGGCCACCGGATCAACTCGAATGGGCAAAGATGTAGCCGCTAAAGTTGCCTCTCGCCTCGGAAAATCACTCCTCGAACTAGGCGGAAACAACGCCGTAATCATCACCCCCGACGCCAACCTGGACATCGCACTTAGGGCAGCGGTTTTCGGAGCGATCGGCACCTGCGGCCAGCGCTGCACCTCAACGCGCCGCCTAATCGTACACCAAGACATTTACAACAACGTTAAGGAGCGCCTTGTAAAAGCCTACAGTCAAGTGCGTATCGGAAATCCGTTAGATGCCAACAATCACATGGGGCCACTAATCGACACCGATGCCGTAGCTGGGTACCAAAATGCACTAGAAGCTGCTCGCGCTCAGGGCGGTAAGGCCCTTATCGAGGGTGGAACACTCAGCGGTACAGGATTCGAAAGTGGTTGCTACGTTAAACCCGCAATTATCGAAATCGATCACGCCGCCGACATTGTTCAAAACGAAACCTTCGCCCCCATACTGTACCTCATTTCGTATCAGGGCGGGGTCGAAAACGCAATCGAAATTCAGAACGAGGTTCGCCAGGGACTCTCCTCTTCTATTATCACCAATAACCTTCAAGAAGCCGAAACCTTTTTGTCTCACTGGGGAAGCGACTGCGGAATTGCCAATGTCAACATAGGCACCTCAGGCGCCGAAATTGGTGGAGCCTTCGGGGGTGAAAAAGAAACCGGTGGCGGCCGCGAAAGTGGCTCAGATGCTTGGAAGGTGTATATGCGCCGCCAAACAAACACGATCAACTTCTCTTTAGATTTACCGCTGGCACAGGGCATTACGTTTGATTTTTAAATTTATTTTTGCAACTGAAATTTAGTTACAATGAAAGATTTCCTCTCATATAAACAATATTTAGGGTCTCCAAAAAACTCCTAGCGATGAAAAATTCAACCTATACTGAACTTCTGATTCTTGCGATTATAATTATTCCAGCAATCTACCTCCTTGCCATCTGGGCAGACCTGCCCGAAGAAGTACCCATGCACTGGAACGCCTCTGGCGAGATTGACCGATACGGAAGTAAAAATGAACTAGTAGGGCTGCTTTTTATGTTGAACCTTCCGCTGTATGTTATCTTAAAGTACGCGCCAAAAATCGACCCGAAAAAGAAGATTAGCGAAACTCAGCTCGCAGGTTTACGAATCGTAATGCATCTTTTTATGTCGGCCTTGGCGGTATTTATTATCTATTCTACAAAACAAGCTGAGCTGTCGAGTCCGTTTGGATTGGCGAGTATCGTTGGGCTACTTTTCGCAGGACTTGGGTGGTATTTTCCGCGTATCAAACCCAACTACTTTATCGGAATAAAAACCCCGTGGACACTCGAAAATGATCAGGTTTGGCACCGCACACACAAGGCTAGTGGACCGGTTTGGATCGTCGGAGGAATACTCATGGCAATCGTTCCGCTCGTAGCCGAAAAGGCATCGATTTATGCCGTGCTTGGCATCACCATGTTACTTTCGATTTACTCGGTAGGGTATTCGTACTGGGCCTTTAAGAACCCGCTGCCAAATTAGGTTCAGAAGCAGTCTGTTCTGCATCTACTACGCGAAGTCCACCCGCGGCATCTAGCGAGTCACTCTGTGATTTAGAAGTAAAATAGAGTGCGATCTCGTTCACCAGATTTGAGCCATTGAGTGGCACCTCTAAATTCATTTGCTCCATCCGTTCAAGTGCCCGATGTACCACTGCTGAACTCGGGATACGAATCGTACAGTTTAAATCCTCGTTGGATAAGTTTTCAAAAAGACGCGCATAGATGTTTCCAGTTACTTTGGCGCCCTCGTTGAGCTGTACTTTTCCCGTGCAATAAATATCTCCTTTGATTTCTCCATCAACGGTGAGTCCGTTACAGATGAGATTCCCTACCACCTTAGCCTCGGCAGATACATAGATTTTATCTGAAGAAACAATTGCTCCATAATAATGACATTCAACGCGCAGCCCTTTATTGGTCTTAAACTGACCATCGATCACCGATGGGGCAGATAATATAATGGGCGAAGCTTCAGAAGCTGGCTTTCTTGATTTAAGCATGGTACAATTTTTAAGGAAGCCCAAGATACTACCAAAACGTATAACCAAAAAATAATAACTTTACAATCAGACGCTTAGGTAGCCGCTACACCACAATTACTAACAAAACCGCCCCAAAAAGGGGCGGTCTTTTTTTGGGGTTTTTTAAAAAAGATACTACACTCCAACAATTTTACGGATCTGTTCTACCACATCAGGGTTAAGCAGCGTAGAAATATCTCCTAAACTCGACACATCGTTTGAGGCGATTTTGCGCAAGATGCGTCTCATGATTTTACCCGATCGTGTTTTTGGTAATCCAGGCACAAAAACAATTTTATCAAGCTTTGCAATCGGCCCAATTTTGTCAGAAATCAGTCGATTAATCTCAACTCGCAGCTCGTCTTGATCCCGCGATAGCGCTTCGTTTTTTAAAATCACGTAGCCAAAGAGCGCATTTCCTTTAATATCATGCGGAAAACCAACGATAGCTGATTCAGCCACCCCTTGGTGTTCATTGATCGCGTCCTCAATAGGAGCTGTTCCGAGATTATGACCCGAAACAATAATTACATCG
>CAZUBV010000123.1:2098-4426 GCA_964618875.1 uncultured Flavobacteriaceae bacterium | reverse complement strand
ATTTACAGCGCATCCGATGACCTTGGCGGCCGGGTAGGTTCCGCAAACCGTTGCCAGCGACTCGTTAAGGGAAATAAACTCGCGCAAATTTGGAATCTTGATCTCTGAATTTGATCGCAGAGTAGTTTTATCACCACGCATACACAGTAATAAGTGCGTTGGGCAACTACCTCGCATCAGTGGTAGCGTAGCGGTGCTGCTTGGGTTGAGCAGCGACCCCTGACCTTCGATGATAATAATGTCTTTATCGGCTTCTTCTAACACGGCCGTTTCAACGGCTCCGGTTGCGTAATCGACCTTGAAAGCGTCAAGCGGAATACCTTTACCCGTTACGGTGATTCCGATTTGTCCGGTGGCCACAAAACCAACTGAATGTTTGTTTTGCAACAGAGCGTTGTATAATTCAAGTCCGGCAGTCATTTTTCCAACTGCGTTATCGGTGCCCACACAAAGCAGTCGAACACCTTTATGTGTAAGGGCACGAGCCGAACCAATGGGTGGGGTGAACTGCGGAACACGCACATCCCAAACCCAATTAGCTGCACCAGTCAGTTTAGTTTTGTATCGTGGCGCTAACACATCGTGAAGTCCGTTTATAAGTGAGAGTCCCTTTTCGACAGCCGCATCTAGGGTGGTATACCAAAAATCTGGGATTTTTCCGCCCACAGGTGCAATACCCAACAGCAGTACTTCGGCTCCCCTATCGATCGCCGCATCGAGTGAACCTACTACCGGAATTTGTCTGGATGTGGCCACAAAATCGCTCATTTCGCGTCCGCTTTGTGAGCTATCAATCACCGCTACAATTTCGTTTTGCAGGTAGCGGACGGCTCCAAAGCCCATTTTTCCGAAATCGCTTTCGAGATGGCCTTCCATGTAGATCGCGACTTTGTGATGCGGTTGTAGCATAGTTTAGATTTTGGTCGACTAATATACTGAAGTGTTGTTTCAGTTTTAAAGCTTATATTTGTACCAAATTGGTACACAATGATCATTATTTCAAGCAGAGAATTTCGACAAAACCAGGCCGACTATTTCGACCGCATAGATAAGGGTGAACAAATAATTGTTCAAAGAGGCAAAGACAAATCATATAAACTAATGCCTATTGGTGATAACGATGTATTGCTAACCGAACAATCACTTAAAAAATTGTTTACTAGCCTCGAAGAAATTAAAAATGGTAACTCCGTTGTTTTAAATTCTGAGAACGATATTGATCAGTTGTTTGAATAGTTATCAGCTGATTCTATCTAAAACCGCCCCATGCCCCGGCCGGTTACTCGGCATCGTAATTCCATGTACAAGCGAGGCGCCAGAGGCCACATCAGGTGCGAGATTGTAGTGCGAATCAAGATCGACATGATCGATAAAACTAGTGAGCGAGGCAGCTGCGGCAATAGATACCGAAGATTCTGACATACAACCGATCATAGTTTGCAGGCGGTACGATCGCGCCACGTTAATAATCTCAAGCGCACCGGTGATTCCGCCGCATTTCATCAGTTTCATATTAACACCGTCTACACAGTCAGCGTACTGGTGAATTTGATACGCAAAACGGCACGATTCATCGACAAAAATAGGAAGCGGACGGTCTTTAAAAAGCACTGGCAGCTGATCTTCGGCCCCTTCAACTAAGGGCTGCTCTACATATTCAACCCCACGCTCGGCGAGCCAGGCCAGCATGTGTTTGGCATCGGATAGCGACCATCCGCCGTTGGCATCGACCCGCAGTTTAAGCCCATAGGGGGCGGCCGTGCTAACTACAGCAGCGAACATATCCTTGTCGGCGTCAATACCCTCTGGCGATCCGAGTTTAATTTTTAGGCCCTTAAGACTCGGCATATCACCCATAAGAATCGGAATGCGTTGTCGAACCACCTCAGGGCTATTAATACCAATAGTCATAGAGGTAGGGGCAGTCGGAAGCGAACCTCCAAGAAGCCTATACAGCGGAAGGCCGGCCTGCTTACCCAACAGATCCCATCGGGCACTATCAAAAGCAGCATAGGCACAAGGTGCGATCTGCAGTTCACGAGCTAAATCATAAGCCTGGTAAATCGACAAATTCTCAGGTGAACTTGCCAAAAAACGATCCAATTCAGCACTGATTTCAGCAGCAGTACTTTCCCCTTCGGAAACCCCAGGAGCAGCCTCGCCTAGACCAGTGTGTACGCCGTCTGAGAGTTCTACAAACACATTAGTTGAATCGTAGCGGATACCTCGCGAAATCGCCAGCGGAAATCGCTTTTTCAAAACCTTTTCAAAAAGGCGGATCGTATGCATAAAAGGACGGATTAGTCGATTAAATGTAGTGAATCCGGT
>CAZUBV010000123.1:0-1998 GCA_964618875.1 uncultured Flavobacteriaceae bacterium | reverse complement strand
ACGATGATTCAGCGGCACAAATTCTCTGAGGCCGATTACCGAGGTGAGCGATTCAAGGACTATCCCTCACCGCTACAGGGCAATAACGACTTACTTTCAATCACCCAGCCGGCGGCTATTTTAGAGATTCATCGACAGTATTTTGAGGCGGGGGCCGATATTGCCGAGACCAATACCTTTTCTTCGACCTCGGTGGCTATGGCTGATTACGATATGCAAGATTTGGTCTATGAACTCAACTACGAATCGGCCAAATTAGCGCGTCAGGCAGCCGATGAATTTACGGCTAAAACACCGAATAAACCGAGATACGTTGCGGGCTCAATGGGACCGACCAATAAAACGGCGAGTATGTCGCCCGATGTTAATGATCCGGGCTATCGTGCGATCAGTTTTGACGAGCTTAAAGCAGCCTATTTAGAGCAAATAAAAGGCCTGATTGATGGCGGAGCCGATTTGTTACTAGTCGAAACTGTTTTCGATACCCTAAATGCGAAAGCGGCCCTTTTTGCTATAGAAGAATATAAAGAAGCAACTAAAAAGGATATTCCAATTATGGTAAGCGGTACGATTACCGACGCCAGCGGACGCACCCTTTCGGGCCAAACCGCCGAAGCCTTCTATATATCAATATCTCATATACCGGTACTGAGCGTAGGTTTTAACTGCGCATTAGGTGCCGACCAATTGCGGCCTTATGTGCAGCGTATTGGTTCGGTAGCCACCGATCATTATATCTCGGCACATCCAAACGCCGGGCTTCCGAACGAATTCGGTCAGTACGACCAAAGCCCCGAAGAAATGGGCGAACTCATTAAACCCTTTATAAATGAGGGCCTAGTCAATATTATTGGCGGATGCTGCGGGACCACACCTGCACATATTAAAGTAATAGCCGATTTGGCAGCCAACGCTAAACCCAGAAAGGCATGAGTATCCGTTATACCAAATTATCAGGGCTCGAACCGCTGATTATCACCCCCGAGACCAACTTTGTAAACGTGGGTGAGCGCACCAACGTGACGGGTTCTCGTAAATTTTTACGACTCATTCAAGATGACAATTACGAGGCAGCGATTGAGGTGGCTCGTGAGCAGGTCGAAGGCGGAGCACAAATTCTAGATGTCAATATGGACGAGGGCATGCTCGACGGAGTAGCCGCCATGACTCGATTTTTAAATCTGATTGCTGCAGAACCAGACATTGCGCGTATACCCGTAATGATCGACTCCTCGAAATGGGAAATTCTCGAGGCAGGCCTTAAAGTCGTTCAGGGTAAATCTGTAGTAAATTCGATCAGCCTTAAAGAAGGTGAAGAAAACTTCATCGCTCAGGCCCAAAAAATAAAGCGATACGGGGCAGCCGTTATTGTCATGGCCTTTGACGAAAACGGACAGGCCGATAGCTACGAGCGCCGCATCGAAATTTGTGAACGCTCGTATCGCGTGCTGGTCGACAAAGTAGGCTTTGCGCCAGAAGACATCATTTTTGACCCAAATATCTTTCCGGTAGCAACCGGAATGGAAGAGCATAAAACCAATGCGCTCGACTTTTTTAGAGCCACAAAATGGATACGCGAGAACCTGCCTTATGCCCACGTGAGTGGCGGGGTATCTAACGTTTCGTTTTCATTTCGAGGAAACGATCGCGTACGAGAGGCCATGCACTCGGCCTTTTTATACCATGCTATCAAACACGGCATGACCATGGGTATTGTAAACCCTACCATGCTCGAAGTGTATGACGATATCGATAAAGAACTGCTCGAGTATGTCGAAGACGTACTGCTGAATCGCCGCGATGATGCCACTGAACGCCTGTTAGATTTTGCCGAAAACGTAAAAGGCGGCGCAAAAGAAGTAAGTACCGACCGCTTGAAATGGCGTGAACTACCGCTTCAAGAGCGCATTTCTCATTGCCTGATCAAAGGGATCGATGAGTTTATAAACGAAGATATGGAAGCCGCGAGGCTGTCGGTTCAGCGTCCGCTCGAGGTCA
>CAZUBV010000122.1:0-4428 GCA_964618875.1 uncultured Flavobacteriaceae bacterium | reverse complement strand
GACTTGGGCGCTTATTTCTATTTTGGTATATGCTTTTGTACTACACATGCGGCTGGTTCCTGGATTAAAGGGAAGATGGGCATTCAATTTTGCGAGTGTTTTAGCATTTTCTAGTATTATGATGACGTATTTTGGGGTAAACTTTTATCTGGTAGGTCTGCATTCATATGCTTCAGGTGATCAGGTCATTACTCCAAATTTTATCTATTATACTTTGGCAGCTGTACTGTTATTAGGCTTACTTAGTTATTTAAAATACAAGAAGCACTATGGTAAATCAATCGTCTAATATGAAACTCGACTTACTCGTTTTTGGTGCCCATCCTGACGACGCTGAATTAGGAGCTGGTGGAACAATAGCAGCTGCAGTTCTTGAAGGAAAACAGGTTGGAATTATAGATTTCACTCGTGGTGAACTCGGTACGAGGGGTACAGTAGCGATACGAGATATAGAATCTAGCCGCGCAGCAGAAATATTGGGAATACGTATTCGTGAGAACATGAATTTCGCGGATGGTTTTTTTGTTAATGATGCCGATCACCAGCTTTCGTTAATCAAGAAGATCCGTTCCTATCGCCCAGAAGTGGTAATCGCAAATGCAATTTCCGACAGACACATTGATCATGCAAAGGGGTCAAAATTAGCGAGTGATGCGTGTTTTTTAAGTGGCCTTTCAAAAATTGAAACTTTTGATGATCAAGGAAATCTTCAAGAAGCTTTTCGACCAAAATTGGTTTATCATATGATTCAATGGCAAGATGTAACTCCAGACTTTGTTGTTGACATCAGCCATACCTTAGATCAAAAACTGGCGTCAATTAAGGCGTATAGTTCTCAATTTTTTGATCCAAAAAGCAATGAGCCTGAAACCCCAATTAGCAGTCAAAATTTTCTCGAATCAGTTACTTATAGAGCCAAAAATTTGGGACGAATCACTGGTGTTACCTACGGCGAAGGGTTTACTGTAGAGCGATTTCCTTTGGTAAAAAGTTTATTTGATTTACGGTAATAGTTGTTAGTAATTTCTCTTTGAAAACATCGAAGAAAAATACTACATTTGCCAACCTAAATTTAAACGGTGGTTGTAGCTCAGTTGGTTAGAGCGCTGGATTGTGGTTCCAGAGGTCGCCGGTTCGAGCCCGGTCTTCCACCCAACAAAAAGGCCCCCATCGGGGGCCTTTTTTATTTGTTATCCGAATAGAGTTTTTTTATTCAACCGCTTTGTCTACCACAACTGGATTAGCTCGATTCGCAACTTCCATAGCCGTATGAAAAACTAGTCTAGAACGGTTCTCGAGTAAATCGTAATTGATTTTATCTGGTGTATCACCCTCTTTGTGATAATCTTCGTGAGTACCGTTGAAATAGAAGATAATGGGAATATTGTTTTTTGCAAAGTTGTAATGATCTGAGCGATAGTAGAATCGGTTTGGGTCATTTTCATCGTTATACGTATAATCTAGTTCGATTTGAGTAAACTTCTCATTTACTGCTTCGGAAAGCTCGTGAAGTTCTGTACTCAATTTGTCAGATCCGATCAGGTAAATGTAATTTCGATTTCCTTCTCTCTCTGGATCGATACGTCCGATCATATCGATATTTAAATTGGCAACTGTTTGATCAAGAGGATATAAAGGTTCTATATCTGTGTAGTATTCCGATCCGAGTAGTCCCTTTTCTTCTCCTGTGACGTGTAAGAAAACAATGCTTCGCTTTGGGCCGAGTCCCTGTTCCTTTGCAGCCTTAAACGCCTGGGCTATTTCCAGAAGCGCAACGGTACCAGATCCGTCGTCGTCAGCACCATTGTTTATTGATCCATCTGAATTGATTCCGATATGATCGAGATGAGAAGAGATGACCACATACTCTTCAGGGGTATCAGTACCTTCGATTATGGCAACAACATTTTCGGTATCGATTTCTTTTGCTCCTCCTTCGATGGATAAGTTAATTGATAGGTCTAGTGGTTTACTTGTATAGTCTGACTGTTCCAATCCGAATACAGAAAGCTGTTCTTCTTTGAGAACTGCATTAAACAGCTCATTTTCACCGGTATCTAGACGCATTTGACCACTATTGTTGCGTCTCATGTAGGCAAAATATCTATTAAAACGATCAAAATTAGTATCATCGATGTAGAGGATTCCTGCAGCACCCTTTGCTTTAGCTCCCTCAATACGTTTTGGGAGTGCCTCAGATCGGTTACTCCATTTAGAGTACTCCTTTGTTCCAGTTAGGGTGAAAATCCCATCTTCTGAAACGGGTTCTCCGGCACGAGCTATCACGATTTTACCTGTAACGTCTACATCTTGATAAGAATCGATCGATTCTTCAACGATGCCATACCCTACATAGACTAACGAAAAGTCTCCGCTTGCTGGAGTAAAACTAACCACTGTGTTTCCTAATTCTAGTTCTGCTTCACCTACAACAATTGTACCTACAGGGGCGGTTGTATAGGATACAGGAACTTTTTGCAAGTAATCCTTCGTTCCTTGTGCGGGAGCAATCCCAAGATTCTTGTAATAATCTACTAGGTAGTCTACGGCTATTTTTTGTCCTTTAGTGCCCGTTTCTCTTCCTTCAAAATCATCGGAAGCATAAATAAAAAGGTGCTCTTTAAGTTCTTCTTGAGTTATTGTTTGGGCGAGTGCGATGGCTTGCTCATCTGATACCATGAGCGCTTCAGCACTCTTTGGTGCAGAACTACAGCCCCATAAGATCAAGGAAGCTGATATAACAATAAAAAATGGTCTCATGAATTAAGTATTTCGGTACAAGTTACACAAACCCGTATTAATTGCAGATCCAAAGATGTAAATTTACATCATGCTTCGTTTATTGATTCTTTTGATGGTATTGGGTGTGTCAATACAGCTTAGCGCTCAACTTCCGAAGGGCCCATCTCGCAATGACTTTGAACTCAAAGGACCGGTAAAGACTTGTGCTGAAAATTCTATTTACGGTCAAGAAGTATTTGAGTTCGATAGGGAAGGACGGTTGATTTTTTTAAAAAGCACGTATGAATCAAATGAACATCAAGAGGTTAGGTTCACTTATAATCAAGATACGTTAACTCAAAAATCGATAAACGTTTACCGAAATGGCCTATTAGTGAAAGACGAGTCATTTCTATTTCAATATGCCTACATGCAAGGATCTTATTCTGAGCTCATTGTGCGATTAGACGAGGGCTCAGTAACCTTTTCGAAAAATTTAATGGATACTTCCGGGAGAGTAATCTACACTGAAATACAAGAGGATAAAAACAGAGATCGCATTGATTATCAGTATGTCCGTAGTTCTGATTCGATTCAGACTAAACTGTTCAAAAACGATCAGCTGATTTCTAAAGAGACCGAATATTTTAATAATGCAACTCAACTACTTAAATCAGTTGTGGTCCATTTCAGCGATGAGAAACCTGTTGAAAAGACTCAGTTAGTTTATAATACTCAAAACAAAGTTGTTGAATTGCTTCAGTGGCAGTATTCAGACTCGTTGGTTACCTTATCTAATCCAACAATTAGACACATAAACACTTATGATGAGCAGGGTTATCTTGAAAAAAAAGGAATTGAAATCAATAACAGTGCAAAACGGACAGAATACCTGTATCAGTTCGACCAGCATTCTCCGAAAAACTGGGTAAAAAAAATAGAACGACCTTCTAATCACTATACCAACCGAATACTAACTTACTTCGAAATCTAAACGCAATGATTGAACAGGAGCTACTAATAAAGTGTAATGCTCGCAAAGCGGGAACGCTAATGGAAACGTTAGATATTACTTTTACTGCCGTAGATGTAGAAAATAAAAGCATAACAGCAAGAATGCCAGTAACCTCTGCAGTGCACCAACCCGATGGCGTATTGCATGGAGGAGCAACTGCGGCTCTTATTGAAACCGTTGGTAGTGTTGCGGTTTTTGTTTTTATAGACACGAAAAATCTACTGGTTAGAGGTGTTGAAATCAGCGCTAATCATTTAAAGTCGATTAGCTCAGGATTTGTTGAAGCTACGGCTCGCCCGGTTCACCTTGGTAGAACCACTCAGCACTGGGAAATTCGAGTGAGTGATGAAACGGGACAGCTTATATCTATCGGAAAACTGCTTACTATAACTCTAGAAAAGAAGAATTAATGTCTCGGGATGTACTAGACAATAATATATCCAAAGATTTAAAACGTTACTTAGATAGCGGATACGAGTTTGTTGCCTACAGAGAGCCCGATTCAGATCAGATTCATGTACTGGGTTTACAGCAAAACAGTCTTGTAAAAAACGGAGCAGATTGTTTTGTAGTTCAGCCTTTTGAACCGAATCAACCGTTAAAAGTCTACCAAATAATTGAAGAGCGAGTCTATGCGAAACTTCCTATAGCAAATCGTTTAAACGCGTTTTCAAAATGGAGATTTGATCAAG
>CAZUBV010000121.1:0-4444 GCA_964618875.1 uncultured Flavobacteriaceae bacterium | reverse complement strand
GATTTATTGTCAGAAGGCGCTATCAAAAAAGAATTAATCACCTTAGAGCAGCAGTTAGGTGGTAGTTTCCGTTTGCAGCTAGACCTAAAATCTACTGATAATGGCTCGATTCTAAATGAAGCCAACATTGAGAGTCTAACGGAGTTCACTAATCGATTACGCCAGCATAAGCAAATTGCATCGGTTCTATCAATTGAAACTTTTATTCGATTTGCCAGGGAACGCTATCCGCAATTGCGCTTTCGCTCTGCCGATTTTTTAGAAAAGGATTTGCGATTTATTCGCGAGTTAGAATCTCAGCAATCCTTTTTTAGTTTTATCGATTTAGACCGTAATGTGTTGTCGGTTACCCTGTCGTTTCCGCAACTCTCTTCGGCTGATATTAGTGCACTACTAGCGGACATCAATAGGGAGTTTGAGGCGGTGTTTGAGGGTGCTGAGGTTGAGATGAAGATTAATGGTTTTGCAACGGTATTCGCGAAACTCAATCAGTTTGTTGTGGAGTCTCAATTGTACTCATTTGCCTTCGCATTGTTGGGTATTGGACTATTCTTGATTGCTTATTTACGCAGCTTCAAGCGCGCTATAGTTATCATCATTCCCAACTTAATTCCCATTTTTGCGGTGCTTGCCTTTATGACAATTTTTGACATTCCGCTTGGGGTGACAACCGCTATGATCGCCCCTATTGTATTGGGAATTGCGATGGACGACAGTCTGCATCTACTATATCATTTTCGGAAATCTATTACCTCGGGTTATTCGGTCTCAGAGGCACTTAATCATGCTGTTTCGTACACTACACCAGCACTTGTTGTGTCGAGTGTATCGCTTAGTGCTGGTTTTATGATTATTGCCTTTAGTGCTACCCCTGCGGTTGCTGATTTCGGACTTTTATGTGTGTTTGCCGTACTTGTCGCCCTAATCGCCGATTTGCTCTTATTGCCCGCGCTGATACGCCGTTTTTGGTAACCGTAAAATAGCGTGCGTTAGAATTCATAGTAAGCAAACTATACCCGAAATTTGCAGTTAAATTCTATTGATGACAAGGGGTATTTATATCGCCACACTTGAGGCGCACAGCGGAAAATCAATTATTTCACTAGGACTCATGCAACACGCTTTGGGAGTGCTCCCAAAAGTTGCGTACTTCCGCCCGGTTATCGAAGACCTGCCCGAGGGAGTTTTAGACAACCATATTGATACGGTTTTGAGTTATTTCAAGCTAGAGCAGTCGTACCAAAGTGCGTTTGCCTTTACGCGTTCTCAAATTATTGCAGAGCGTAATGCCGGCCATGAAATCGAAGTCATTGATCAGATTATATCAAAGTATAAAGAACTCGAAGCGGCTTATGACTTCGTCGTAGTAGAGGGGAGTGATTTCTTGGGAGAAGGCACAGTATTTGAATTCGACTTTAATGTAACTATTGCCAAGAATCTGGGTATACCTGCGCTGCTCATCCGATCAGGTGTGGGTAAAAACTTAGAAGAGTTTAGCGGAAGCCTCCGGTTGGCCTATCAAACCTTCGTAGATGAAGAGGTAAAGGTGCTCGCTGTTGTTGCCAATAAAATAAGCACAGAGAATCTAGATTGGGTAGCTGACGAACTTAAAAAGGTGTTGCCTGCCAATGTTTTGGTGTACACCGTTCCGAAGATTGAAACTCTTGCTCAACCTACCCTTAAAGAAGTTACCGAAAGCCTTGGTGCGAAGGTGCTTTTTGGAGAAGATCATTTAACCAATCGTTCCGGAAGCTTCGCGGTTGGAGCCATGCAGCTCAGACATTTTTTAAAGCACTTAAAAGAAGACAGTTTGGTGATAACCCCAGGTGATCGAGCAGATATTATTCTAGGAGTGTTACAGGCGAATCTTTCTGCAAACTATCCGCAAGTCGCCGGAATTGTGCTAACTGGCGGATTGGTTCCAGAGGAGCCTATTCAAAAGCTGATCGAAGGCCTTGTGCCCGTTGTGCCAATCATTTCGGTAAATGAGGGTACGTTTGAGGTGGTGAGTAAGGTGGCAAATATTCGCCCGGTGATTTACGCCGAAAACCGAGTAAAGATCGAAGCCACATTGGCCACCTTCCAATCGCATATTCGAGCTACTGAAATTATGAGCCAAATTAGTG
The DNA here is from genome assembly GCA_964618875.1 of uncultured Flavobacteriaceae bacterium. Taxonomy (GTDB): domain Bacteria; phylum Bacteroidota; class Bacteroidia; order Flavobacteriales; family Flavobacteriaceae; genus UBA3478. The sequence goes on along the minus strand of CAZUBV010000121.1, from coordinate 2,318 downwards.
CGTTTGAAACGACGCTGCTAACCCCAAGAATGTTTCAGTTTAGTTTGATTCAAAAGGTCCGAAAGGCTCGTAAAACTATTGTTTTGCCTGAAGGTACCGACGAGCGGATACTAAAAGCCACTTCGAGACTTTTAGCCATGGATCTGGTTGATCTGGTGCTTCTAGGTAAGCCAAATCTCATCAAACAAAAAGCTGCTGAACTCGGATTAGCTATCGATTGGCAACGCTTGAAACTTATTCATCCCACCGAAGACGAGCACTTCGAAGCGTACGCTACTACCTACTACGAGCTTAGAAAACACAAAAATGTAAATCTCGATATGGCCCGCGATGTCATGGCTGATGTGTCGTACTTCGGAACCATGATGATCTACAAAGGTCATGCCGACGGTATGGTATCTGGAGCCATGCATACAACCAGTCACACGATACTACCTGCGTTACAGTTTATCAAAACAAAACCGGGAGTTTCTGTGGTGTCATCGGTCTTTTTTATGTGTTTGCCTGATCGTGTTTCTGTTTTTGGAGACTGTGCCATTAATCCAAACCCAACTGCAGAAGAACTTGCAGAAATCGCAATTTCTTCGGCCAAGAGTAGTACCGCTTTCGGTATAGAGCCTCGCATTGCGATGCTATCGTATTCGTCTGGAAGCTCCGGAAAAGGAGTTGATGTCGATAGGGTTCGAACCGCTACAGAAATTGTGCGTGCTAAGCGTCCAGATCTTAAAATTGAGGGACCCATTCAGTACGATGCCGCGGTCGATCCGCTAGTGGGTAAAAGCAAGCTCCCAAATTCAGAGGTTGCGGGTAATGCAAGTGTGCTGATCTTTCCGGATCTTAACACCGGAAACAACACCTACAAAGCCGTACAACGTGAAACCGGTGCAATGGCTATTGGCCCAATGCTTCAAGGGCTGAACAAACCCGTTAACGACCTTAGTCGCGGATGTACGGTAGACGATGTCTTTAATACCGTAGTACTCACTGCCATTCAGGCGCAAGGAATTGATAATTAAGTTATGCGCATACTCGTACTCAACTCAGGAAGTTCATCACTAAAATTTCAACTTTTCGACATGCCCTCAGCCTTAATTCTGGCAAGCGGACAGGTTGAAAAAATTGGACAAGACACCTCTGAACTTAAAGTAACAACACCCACCGAGCAATTTACCGAGCAGCTTGTCGCTCGCGATCACAATGCTGCCCTGCGACGCGTAATTGAGTTACTTCGAACAGCGCTCAATGTCATTAGCAGTTTAGAAGATATCGACGCGGTAGGCCACAGAGTGGTACACGGTGGTGCACGATTCTATCAAACTATTCAAATAGACAACGCCGTTCTTGGGGCAATTAAAGATCTATCACCGCTTGCGCCGCTGCACAATCCGGCTAATGCAACGGGTATTGAAGTGGCTCAGCAGTTATTTACAAAGGCCGCACAGGTTGCCGTCTTTGATACTGCATTTTATCACGATCTACCCGCTAAGGCCCGCAACTACGCTATAAACTCCGATTTTGCTAAAGAACACGAAATTCGAGTGTATGGATTTCATGGTATCAGCCACGAATATGTAAGTGCGCAAACGCAACAGTTCCTTTCGAACGACAAGGCTCGAGTGATTAATTTACACCTCGGAAACGGCTGCAGCGCAACCGCCATTAGTGCCGGTAAGCCAATCGATCATTCTATGGGGTTTGGCCCCTTAACGGGTCTTGTGATGGGTACTCGAAGTGGCGATATCGACCCATCGGTAATCTTTTATCTTATCGAACAAAAAGGCATGAGCGCTGCCGCAGTTAAAGAATTATTGACCAAAAACAGCGGAATGCTAGGTCTTAGCGGTCACAGCGATCTTCGAGAGATCGAAGCGTTAGCCTCAAGCGGAAATACTGCTGCCCAGCAAGCCCTTGAGCTAAACACCTATCGCATTCAAAAATACATCGGGGCATATACCGCTGCCCTTGGCGGATTAGATGCCCTTGTTTTTACCGCCGGGATTGGTGAGAATAGCTCGGCAATGCGTGCACAGATTTGTGAGGGCCTCAGCTTTTTTGGGATCTATCTCGATTCGGAGCTTAACCAGAAACGATTACCCGGAATACGAAATATCGCCAGCAAGCGCAGTTCTGTGCCTGTACTGATTGTACCTACAAACGAAGAGCTTGCGATTGCTCAGAAGGTGTATGGGCTTTTGGGGTAGCTCAACACTACTAGTTCACTTTAAAACTAAACACATCAGAGTTTACTGAGATACTGCCATCAGAGGTGATCACTGACCAGTAGTAAACTGTGTTTGCCTCTACCGCAACTTCTTTGG
>CAZUBV010000120.1:0-4469 GCA_964618875.1 uncultured Flavobacteriaceae bacterium | reverse complement strand
TGTCGAAATTGTTGATGTTCCGCTTCCGTCTAGATCTAATGAAACAGTGATTTTTGTTTCCTTCGTTATTCGGCTATGTGTAACGGTTCTGCTCAGTTGTTTTAAAAAGTCAATTAGTGAAATCCAGGTAGTGGGTCGATCAATCACTGTGCTGTCTAACTGATTGGTATCGAGACTACATTCTGAGACACCCCTTTCGTTGCCATTAAAAAGAAGACCTTTAATCCCCAAATTATAAGCTAGCTCCATATCGGTTAGTCGATCACCGATAACAAAGCTGTATTCTCTATCGAAACCTTCATCGATAATGTGTTTCAGCATTCCGGTTCTCGGTTTGCGATTCGGTGAGTTCTCACTAGGAAAACTAGTGTCAATAAAAACCTCTTCGAAGGTTACTCCCTCACTTTCTAATACTTGGACCATTAGGTTTTGTGGGCCCCAAAACGTTTCGGACGGAAACGATTCGGTGCCGAGACCGTCTTGATTCGTAATGAGTACAAGGGTGTAGCCCAGTGTATGTTGAGCAAATTTTAGACTCGACAAAACACCGGGAAAAAAATGTAATTTATCGAAACTATCGATCTGGAAATCATTGGGTTCGGTAATGATTGTTCCATCGCGGTCTATAAAGAGATATTTTTTCATTAGTTCAGATTTTTTATCAACTGATCGTTTTCATCTGGCGTACCGACGCTAATTCTTAATGTGTTCTCACAACCTAATTGAGAACTTCGATTGCGAACAACCACATGCGAATCTAACAATTGCTGGTATCTAGTCGCGGCATCATCTACTCGTACCAAGATAAAATTTGCTTCAGACGGATATATCTTTTTTACCCATTCACAGGCCTCAAGTGCCCTTTCAATGCGGATACGTTCGTTTACAATTTGCTCAATTTCGCGTTGAATGACCGTAAAATTCGCTAATCGACTAATGGCCTTTTCAAGACTTGTTTCACTAACATTGTAGGGTGGTTTAATTTTATTTAACCATCCTACAATTGACGGGTTGGCAACAGCTACACCTAACCTTGCACCCGCTAAACCATAGGCCTTAGAAAGTGTTCGCACAACCACAAGGTTAGGGAACTCTAAAACTCGGTTTGTTAAAGTTTTTTCCTTCGAAAAATCGATGTAAGCCTCATCCACAACGACCAATGAGTTCGTTTTCTGCAGAAATGAAATGAGCTTATCTGCATCCAGTGCATTTCCGGTTGGATTGTTTGGACTACATAGCAGTACTAATTTGGTGCGAGAGGAAACGGTCTGTTCAAGTAGATTCCAATCTAAACTGAAGTCTTCTTGCAGCCTTACGCTTGATAGTTCAATTCCGTTTTTTTCTGCAAGTACCTGGTACATGCCGTACGAAGGTGCGAATGTTACCACATCGTGTTGCATGGGCTCAACGAGTAATTGCATAAGCAGATCTAATACTTCATCACTCCCGTTACCAATAAATAACTCTTCTTTAGAGACCGACCAAAGTTCAGACAAGCGTTGTTTTAATGCCGTTTGATACGGATCTGGATACCTATTAGCTCCATTAGGAAAGGGATTTTCATTTGCATCTAACCACAAATATTGATCAAATACTGATGAAAACTCATCTCTCGCAGCGCTATACACACTCGAAGATCTCAAGTGTCCTCGTATTTGTTTCGAAATATCATACGCATTAGAAACGACCTTGTTTCGTTCAAGGTATTCTAGCCGCACCGTTACCGCATTTTTATGAGCTTCGAGCTGTTCTGCTTGTGCCATGATTGCCACACTCGGTCCGAGATTCAGCATTCCATTTTCGGATATGCGCTGAAAGGTGATTGATTTAAAATAACTATCTAAATTCACTCCACTATACTGTCGAGCAAAACCATTAGTTGGCAAGGTGTGGTTGGTTCCTGATGCATAGTCACCTGCGCTCTCTGGGGTATAATTCCCAATAAAAACCGACCCTGCATTACGCACTTCGAGCACCATATCCTCTGGAGCTTCACTAGCAATAATATAGTGTTCTGGCGCATAGCTATTTATAAACTCAGCAGCGCGTTTACGGTCGCTGAAATAGAGTATTCTACTGTTGTTTAAAGCCTTTTCTGCGATTGCTTTACGCGGAAGTTGTTCGAGTTGGGCGTAAATTTCTGATGTAATTTTTGAGAGGATCACCTGATCAGTACAGACTAAGACCACTTGACTATCTGGTCCATGTTCAGCCTGGCTCAATAAGTCTGCAGCTACAAACTGCGGAACAGCTGTTTGGTCAGCAAATACGAGCAATTCACTAGGACCAGCAGGCATGTCAATGGCTACACCTCTTTGGGAGGCGTATTGCTTAGCAGCAGTAACGTACTGATTTCCAGGGCCAAATATCTTGTCCACTTTAGGTATGCTTGTAGTACCAAATGTTAATGCTGCAATAGCTTGAGCACCACCTACAGCGTATAGTTCGGTTACCCCACAAAGTTTGGCTGTGTACAGAATAGCAGGGTGAATTTCACCCATTTTATCCGGTGGCGTACAAAGAATAATACGATCCACTCCTGCGATTACCGCAGGAATCGCAAGCATTAGAACGGTTGAAAAAAGTGGAGCTGATCCGCCAGGAATATAAATACCAACACGCTCGATTGGAACCTTCTTGGAAGCGCACCACACCCCTGGTTGTGTTTCAAGCTGAACAGGTCTAGTACGTTGTGCTTTGTGGAACGCCTCGATATTTGACTTTGCAACTTCGATGGCGTTTTTTAGTTCCGAATCAAGTTTTGATTCAGCAAGTACTATTTCTTGTTCAGAAACTTTTAGTTCTGCTTGTACAACACCATCAAACTTTGAAGTATACTCAATAAGGGCACTATCTCCTTCATTCTGAACCTTTTTAAAGAGTGTTTCTATAAATGGGAGTTGCTCTTCAAAACTAACTGTGGGCCGCTTAGTAAATAATGGCCACTGTTCTCGTTTCGGATTCTCTATTACTTCCATCATAAAAACATTTTTTCAATTGAGCTTACTAAAATTCCTTCCGCCCCTGCTGATTTTAATTCGCCAATTACAGACCAAAAACGCTTTTCTTCAATAACAGTGTGAACCGAAACCCAATCGGACTCGGCTAACGGCAGTACTGTTGGGCTTCGCATACCTGGGAGTAATGCTAAGACCTGCGTAAGGCTCGCTCTCGGTACATTCATTAAAATATATTTATGCGTTCTAGCTCTCAACACACCTTGCAAACGAAATAGCAATTCGTTTAAATCGGTATTAGACCGATCAAGCTTTGGAGATACCGCTAAAACTGCTTCGCTTTTTAAAAGGATCTCAACCTCTTTGAGGTTGTTTTTAAAAAGTGTACTTCCACTACTTACGATATCACAAATTGCCTCTGAAAGACCAATATTTGGTGCAATCTCAACGGAACCGTTAATTACGTGAATATCCGCCTCGATTGCCTGCTCATCTAGGAAGCTCTTTAATGTATTCGGATAGGAAGTGGCAATTCGCTTACCGGTTAAGTCTTGAATACTCGAATAGGCAACACCTTTTGGAACCGCAATTGACACGCGGCATTTCGAAAATTTAAGCCGTTCAATAATTTCGATTTCGCGGCCTTTTTCAACCAGTAAGTTCTCACCAATAATAGCAAGATCGACCACACCATCTTGTAAGTATTTTGGGATATCTCCATTACGTAGATAATACACCTCTAAAGGGAAGTTCTGAGCTGGAGCTTTGAGTTGGTCTCTTCCATTGTTAATCGAAATTCCAGCCTCTTTAAGTAGGGCAATTGAGTCATCATGTAGACGACCACTTTTTTGAATAGCTAATTTCAGTCGGTTCATAGCAATAAAATAAAAAACCCGTTTAAGCATGAGGCTCAAACGGGTTGAATTATGTTATAACATACCACAACTACCTCGCTTGAGCGCAGCTAAATAAATGGTGGTGATGTTGTTGTGTTTTCATTATAGGTGCAAAAATAGCGTAGTTTTTAAATTCTACAACTAATTATTTCCTAGAATAATTGGAAGTCCATCGTCTCCAGAACCCACAACTACTACTTTCGCATTCGGAGATTCTGCTAATTTGAGCGTAGCCTCAATACCTTTATCCTGTAAAATTTTATCGGTTAAGGATGCACTCAAAATACGATTTGCATCTGCTTTACCTTGAGCTTCAATGATTTGACGCTGGGCTTCTTTATCAGCAGTTACCAATTTGAATTCGTATTCGAGGGCGGACTGTTCTTGTTTTAATTTACGCTCAATTGCCTCTCTGATGGTTGGCGGAAGTGTTACATCTCTAACTAAAATCTCATTTAGTTGGATATGTTGATCCTCAACAATCATTCTTGTTTCTTCAAAAATTTCTTTCTGAATAGCATCGCGTTTCGAAGAGTAGAGCTGTTCTGGAGTATAACGACCTACCACGGAGCGAGCTGCTGAGCGAATGGCAGGTAATAATATACGATTTACATAC
>CAZUBV010000119.1:0-4601 GCA_964618875.1 uncultured Flavobacteriaceae bacterium | reverse complement strand
TCAGTTCCATTCCATCGCGCTTTAATAGTTGGCGCGCTTTGCATAAGATCGATAAAAACTTCGGCTTCTTCTTGTAACCCATAACTCAGTGCATTATCATAAGATGCGAGCAGTTCTCTTTGCTTTGGGTCTTGTTTGTTATAAAAAATCACTCCCTCACTTGCGATAAGGTTGTTGTATAATTCAGATTTTCCCTTAATAACCCCCTCAAAGCCACCAAATCCTTCAAGATGAGCCTTTCCGAAATTAGTAATTAGTCCAAAATTCGGAACGGCAATTTCTGAAAGAGTCGCTATTTCGCCCTGGTGATTTGCCCCCATTTCGATAATGGCAATTTCATGGGATTTATTTAGATTCAATAGGGTTAGGGGCACACCTATGTGGTTGTTTAGGTTTCCCTCGGTAATGAGGGTAGTGTATCCACTCGAAAGTACAGCACCAATAAGTTCTTTTGTGGTGGTTTTACCATTACTTCCTGTAATGGCGATTACCGGAATTTCGAACTGTAATCGATGGTAATTAGCAAGCTGTTGCAGGGTTTTTAAGGTGTCAGGAACTTTTATGATTTTTGGGTGATCCGTACTGCAGTCAAGACTCGCTATCGCGTAAGATGCTCCTTTGTCTAACGCAGAAATAGCAAATTCGTCCGCATTATAAGTGGGTCCCTTCAGTGCAAAAAAGAGCTGTCCAGGGGTCAGCGTTCGTGTGTCTGTGGCTATCCCTGTACTTTCACTGAAAATTTGGTGCAATTCTGCGATTTGCATATCAGATTACTTTGCACACGAATATAGTAATTCAATCAATGTTCGTAATTTGTAGCTTCTTTAAAACGTATATGAAAACAAAAAATATAGTAGGAGTTCTACTGGCAATCTCGATGAGTTTGCCTGTTGGTGCTCAAGAGAATACCACTCCGGCAGTTCCATTTTTGAATATTCCGATTGATGCTAGAGCAGCAGGAATGGGCGATACAGGCGTGGCGACCTCATCAGATGTCAATGCGGCACGATGGAACCCCGCAAAGCTTGTTTGGCTTGGAAATTCTGCAGAATTTGGAATCGCATACACCCCCTATTTGGCCAATATTACAGATGATGTGAGTCTTCTTGGAGCGAATTACGCTCGAAGGATTAACGATGAAAGTGCGCTTGCCATTGGTTTAACCTATTTCGGACTTGGTGAGGTAGAGTTTCGTCAAACCATTGACGAACCTGCTCAGATTGTAAAGCCCAACGAACTTGCCATCGATGCCGCGTATGGGTTACAGCTCAACGATCAGCTTTCTGTAGGGGCTGGGTTGCGATTTATAAGCTCAAATCTTAAACTCACCGAAGCCGTTCAAGATGCACGGGCAGCCACCGCGCTTGCCGTTGATGTTGGATTTTATTACCGCTCTGATCTTAATATCCGAGAAGGTGCCGATTCGCGATGGCGAGCAGGAGTATCGCTTTCAAATTTCGGAACTAAGATTTCATATGATCTGGATGGGGTAGAGCAGTATCTTCCTAGTACGCTGCGCTTTGGACTCGGTCATGATTTTATTTTTGATTTTGATTCTACGCTTTCAGTGACGTTGGAGGCCAATACATTAGTGGTGCCTGTAGACAATAAAGCGCTAGGATTTGCTTTAGGTAGTGAATATAATTTTAGAGATGATCTTTTCTTAAGAGTTGGTTATTACCACGATACTACAGAAATCACAAACCGTAAATATGCAACTGTTGGCGCAGGAGCGCGCAAGGATAATTTAAAGATCGATTTGTCCTATTTGTTTTCAACTTCAACAGTTCAGAACCCTTTTGAAAATGCCTTACGGATTGCGCTTTCGTTTGAATTCGGAGATCGATATTACAACTTTTAAGAGCCGTTTTTAGCGCGGACAAGACCGATTTTTATATTATTTTTGCCACAATTAAAATCGTACCCATGAAAAAGATTACGAAAGAAACCTACATGCAGTGGTATGAAGACATGCTCTTCTGGAGAAAGTTTGAAGACAAGCTCGCTGCGGTTTATATCCAACAAAAAGTAAGAGGGTTTTTACATCTCTACAATGGACAAGAGGCGGTGCTTGCTGGATCACTCCACGCTATGGATCTGTCTAAAGACCGTATGATCACTGCCTATCGTAATCACGTTCAGCCGATCGGCATGGGGGTTGATCCGAGAAAAGTAATGGCTGAACTCTACGGAAAAGTTACCGGCACCTCAAAAGGTATGGGAGGTTCGATGCATATTTTCTCGAAGGAGCATAGGTTTTACGGTGGACACGGAATTGTAGGGGGTCAAATCCCTCTAGGGGCCGGTCTTGCCTTTGCCGACAAATACTTCGATAGGGATTCGGTTACCCTTACCTATATGGGAGACGGTGCAGTACGTCAAGGTTCTCTTCATGAAACCTTCAACCTGGCTATGCTATGGCAACTACCGGTAGTTTTTATTTGTGAAAATAACGGATATGCCATGGGAACTTCTGTTGCTAGAACTTCTTACGACACTGATATTTATAAATTAGGTTTAGGTTACGGAATGCCTTGTAGTGCTTTTGATGGAATGGATCCGGCAGCTACAGCAGAGGCTGTAAGCGAAGCTGTAGAGCGTGCTCGATCTGGTAAAGGCCCAACATTCTTGGAAGCTAAAACCTATCGTTATCGAGGTCACTCGATGTCTGATGCTCAGCACTATAGAACCAAAGAAGAAGTTCAAGAATATCAAAAGATCGACCCGATTTCTCAAGTAAAAGAACTTATCCTCGAGAAGAAGTGGGCTAGTGAAGATGAAATCAAATCGATTGATGCACGAGTGAAAGAATTGGTTGCAGAATGTGAAAAATTTGCTGAAGAATCTGACTATCCACCGATCGAACAGTTATACGACACCGTATACGAGCAAGCAGATTATCCATTTTTACCTCATAAATTATAAGCACCATGGCTGAAGTAATTACAATGCCTCGATTGAGCGACACCATGGAAGAAGGTACCGTCGCGAAATGGTTAAAGAAAGTAGGGGATACTGTTGAAGAAGGCGAAATTCTTGCCGAAATCGAAACAGATAAGGCTACAATGGAATTTGAATCATTTTACAACGGAACGTTGTTGCATATTGGAATTCCTGAGGGTGAAGGAGCTGCTGTAGATTCATTATTGGCGATAATTGGTCAGCCTGGTGAGGATGTTTCTGCGCTTATTGGTGGTACAGCTTCACCTACTCAGCCTAAAGCTGAAACGACATCAACAACTGAACAGCAAAGCAGCACCGAAATACAGTCTTCGGTTCCCGCTAGTTTACCTAGTGGGGTAGAGATCATCACGATGCCACGTCTTAGTGACACTATGGAAGAGGGAACGGTTGCGTCTTGGCTTAAGCAAGTTGGCGACAGTGTTGAAGAAGGCGATATCCTAGCCGAGATCGAAACAGATAAAGCTACGATGGAATTTGAATCGTTTTATTCCGGCACGCTTTTACACATTGGTATACCTCAAGGCGGATCTGCTCCTGTAGATTCTGTTCTTGCCATCATTGGCCCTGCAGGCACTGATGTCGCTACTATTTTAAGTGGAGGCCCTTTAGTACCCCAAAAAGAGACAATCTCAAATACTGCTGAAGTTGCTGCACCAGCTGCACCTGTTTCAACAGAGACTGTTGCTACTGAACAGATATCTTCGGTATCTACCAGCGGCGCTCGTGTTTTTGCATCTCCACTCGCAAAAAAATTAGCAGCGGAAAAAGGGATTGACCTTCAGACGATTAAGGGGTCAGGAGAGATGGGACGAATTATTCGAAGAGATGTAGAATCGGCTAAGGCATCTGCTACTTCAGTTGCCGCTGCGGTAACTTCATCTCCTTCTACTGAAGCTGTAAAACCATATACACCTGCGACTGTTCTTCCTCCGGGAGCAGAACATAAAGAGACGGTTAAGAATTCTCAAATGCGTAAAGTAATTGCGAAGCGCCTTGCAGAATCTAAATTCTCCGCTCCTCATTATTACCTTACCATTGAAGTTGAAATGGACGAGGCGAAATCTGCTCGTGCTCAAATCAACCAATTACCGGACATGAAAGTTTCTTTCAATGATATGGTCCTGAAAGCTTCGGCTATGGCACTTTTAAAACATAAGCAAGTGAACACCACTTGGAGTGATGATGCTACAATTATTAATCACCACGTTCATCTTGGAGTAGCGGTAGCAGTTGAAGATGGACTTGTTGTTCCGGTAATAAAGCATGCCGATCAATTGTCGTTCAGTCAATTGGGTGCAACCGTAAAAGATATGGCCGGCCGTGCTAGAAATAAGAAACTAACCCCTGCAGAAATGGAAGGTAGCACATTTACTGTTTCGAATCTGGGAATGTTCGGAATTGAGGAGTTTACTTCAATCATTAATCAACCGAATTCAGCTATTTTATCGGTCGGTGCTATCGTTGATAAGGCTGTTGTGCGCGATGGAGCAATTGTAGCTCGAAGTATGATGAAGCTAACCTTAGCTTGTGATCATAGAACTATTGATGGTGCCACTGGTGCACAGTTTTTACAAACACTGAAAACGTATCTAGAACATCCTGTTACGATTTTAGCTTAGTGTACTGCACTATGAATA
>CAZUBV010000118.1:2558-4605 GCA_964618875.1 uncultured Flavobacteriaceae bacterium | reverse complement strand
TTGAAAAGAAATCTTTTTTATCTGACCGCCCAGAGGGCTTTGAGGCTGAGCAGAGGATTTATTTCTTCGGTTCACAGGGAGCTAGCTTGAAATATAGCAGCTTAGGTTTTGAGATACTATCCAGTGATAGTCTTGACGCCCCCATCGTGGGGCAATACGTTATAAATGATCAACGTTTTTTTATCGATGAGCGATCGCTTTCGTACCGGATAGCGGATCGTGAGCTTTTAAAAAGCGAGCAACAACTGCTAACCATTGAAGACGAGAATCGACTTTATGACCTAGTTCAAATCGAATCGGGACTAATTATGGCTGGTACGATTGCCTCAGGCTTACAGGTTTTCGACACTGCAGGCAAGCAACTTTATAGCCTTAGCAGAAGAACCGGCTTATTAAATAATACGGTTTTAACCCTTTTTGAAAGCAGATCGCACCGCGTATGGCTTGGTCTGGATCAGGGGATCGCCTCCTTTGCACCAGCTACAAATTTGCTAGCCTATCGGTATGGTTTTGATGATTTGGGAGTGGTATATACGGCTATACAACACCAAGGGATATTGTATATCGGTACAAACCAGGGACTATATCGCTATCAATCAAGCTCCGACAGCTTTCAGTTCATCGAACAAACCCGAGGCCAAGTTTGGGATCTAAAGGTGCTTCACAACAAACTCTATTGTTTTCATGATAAAGGCCTTTTTGAAGTATCTAGTCTAAAGGCCAGTCAAATTTCGTCTGCAACTGGTTTTTGGACTGCAGAGCCCTTTGAAGGTGAGCTCAATCCTTCCTATATTTTGGGCGGATACGATGGTGTTTACCGGTACATCGAAGGTTCCGCACCTGAAAAAATAGAAGGTTTTGATGTTTCCTCACGATTTCTTTCGGTTGCCGGAAATCAGTTAGTGGTGAATCACGAGAAGTTAGGACTGTTTTTTTTAGAATTAGATGCAAATGCAGAACGTATCGAGGCGCAGAAAAATATTGCCACAATAGGGTCAGCCACAAGCCTTTTTACCCTTAATGAGTATATTTTTTATCGAAGTACCGAAGGTATTTTCGAGGTAGATACTAAAGACAAAGTCCTTCGATTTCAAAAAGATTTTAGCAACCAATTGAATTTCAAGACTATTCGTCCTTCTAAACCAACAGTTACGCCCAATGGCGCGGCTTTTTTAGGTGAGAATAGGGTGTATCAGTTGTACTCTAAAGGGGCGATAATTGACTCTGTTGTTGAGGTGCCATTGCCAAAATCTCGCTTAGCTTCTTTTGGTGTAAGCGGATTTGAAAACTTAAACTATTTAGAGGGACAACGTTTTCTCATCGGTCTTCGTGATGGGTTCATGTTAGTAGATACAGCCATGGAAGTTGATCCTCCGCCTGTCTTTCCGATTTGGCTTAGTGAGGTTGCTGTTGTGCGACAAGATAATTTTATAGAAAGAGCGCTCAACGATCAAAGCTCACTTCCTTTTTCTAGCAATACCTTAAGGGTTGTATTCAAACACCCTCAGTTTGGCGACCGTTTTCGTGCAGGGTATCGTTTTAGTTTACAGAGTGAAGCTGGAACGGTTTCAGAAGAGAGTGACACGCCAGATAAGATCTATTACAATCTTGATCCAGGCACCTATTCACTTACGGTCTCTGCAATCGACACTTCAGGGAATTTGTTGACTACATCGAGCCCGTTTGAATTTACCATTGATAATCCCTGGTATCAAACCACACAGTTTTCGTTGTATTTAGTGGCCGCTGCTTTGTTATTATTTGTAATTGCATCTACTGTTTCAAGGGCGTTTTATAAGCGACGCGAGCGCAAGATTACCGAGGCTAATGCGCAGCTTATCGAAAATAATCAACTGAAAGAACGCGACCGATTGAATCAATTAAAAACCAGGCATTTAGAAAGTGAATTGGAACTTCGCAAGCGGGAGCTTACGGGAGTGTATGAGGCCGAAATTCGGAGAAATGCCCTGCTGAAAGAATTAAAAACGCGCTTAGAGCGCAGTGAGCAATCAAAAAAATCTCTGGATTCGGTTATTGCTCATATTGA
>CAZUBV010000118.1:0-2458 GCA_964618875.1 uncultured Flavobacteriaceae bacterium | reverse complement strand
ACTTCTAAAATCAGAGAGTTTGACAGAGTATATACACTCGTTTTAGCTCTACAATTACTCTACATTTTGATTTTTATGAGAATTTAAATTGCTGTTAATCAATTTTTTAAATAAAACGCAGTTATAATTCTACTCTACAGCATGTCTTTTCGAACCTGATTACTTTTTAATTTAGTGAGGTTCGATTCAATCGATATTCCTTAACGTTTAACTAAAGATTAATTTATGATGACTTTTAAAAAATTGCATTCATTCAGCACCTCGCTGCTTAGTGCCCTTGCGCTAATTTTGGTGCTTACGGTAGTTTCTTGTGAGAAAGACGATCCGACACCAGAGGTACAGGCTACCTGTGATGATGGTATTCAAAATGGAGATGAAACCGGAATTGACTGTGGCGGCTCATGTTCAGTATGTGAAGAGCCCGTAACAATGGCGGCTCCAGACCTTAACGTTGCTCCAATTGATATGGAAGAGACTGGGTATGGTCCTGATTTAGACTCTTCTAAAGAAAGCAATGCTTCGAATCCTACAGGAACCTGGGGTGTTTTCGGAACAGATGAGGCTAACAAAATGGCTCTATCTATTGTAGATAATCCGAATCCTACCGGAAATACATCTGCTCATGTGCTTTCTATAGTTGAGCAAGCGGGTCAAGAGCCTTGGCAAGGGTTTTTCTTTGATCTTGAGTCAAAAGTTGCGTTCTCGGGAACAAACACGGCTATCAGTGTTGACGTTCACTCGGTTAGAGCAGGGCAGCGTGTTATGCTTAAGTTAGAAGATAAGACCAATGCTAGTGCCAATACCGGAGAGATTATTGTGGCCACCGTTGATACAGGCTGGGAAACCGTTGTATTCAATTTATCAGCAGACTATAATGGTCTTTTCGATCGAATCGTATTTATTATGGACTACGGTGTTGTAAACGATGCAGTAGCCAACCACTATATGGATAACATTCGCGTTTCTGCTCCAGCCGTAGTCGAACCACCTACCGTTAATACTGATGGTACTTTTGATGCCGCCATGACTGGTGGTTTCGGAAATGTAGCAAAAGAGGGGGATGTTTACACTTTCCCCGCTTCGGCTGACACCTGGGGCGGTTGGTCTAATGAGAACTCAGATATGTACCCCTTAGGCTTCCCTAATGGAGGGACGATAACTTTTAATGCTTCTTCGTCTGGAGCTGATGCAGGAGTGTATTTTAGATTTGAACGATTGCCATTTGATGCAAGCGATTCAAGCGCTACCGAGCCTAGCTTTAACACAGCAACCGTTACAGTGTCTGGAGAAACTACGAAGGCATATACCATTAAAATTGATGCTCAAGCCGCTGAAAACACGTATAGTTCAGTTCTTATGTATTTCACAACAAGAGATGTTGCGGTTACTATTACTGACATTAAAATAAATCCAGGGGCTGAGGGAGAAACAACCACTGGCACCGGTCCGGCTGGAACTTACGCTCCTGAGTACACTGGAGTATTTGGTGGAGCAACTAAAGAGGGTGATGTGTATACGTTCCCAACAGGTGCCGAAACATGGGCTGGCTTTGCAAATGAAAATGCAGCAATCTACCCATTAGCTTTCCCGAATGGTGGTAAAATAACCTTTACGGCCTCTTCAGCTGGGGCTGATGTAGGGGTTTCGTTCCGCTTTGAAAGACTTCCGCACCCAGATGTAGACCCTGCTTTCAATACGGCAAAAGCTACGGTTTCTGGAACAACGGCTACCGAGTATACCATCGAAATCCCAGCACAAGATGCAGCGAACACGTTTAGATCTGCACTTATGTACCTAGATACTCGTGATGTTGGCGTAACAATTACCAACGTTGAAATCACTGTGGATTAGCGATTTAAATCCTTTAATTTTATTGCCCGCCTAGGCGGGCAATATTTTTTATAGCCTTATGAAGAACTACTATTTACTATTTTCGATTGCATTTTTGCTACTGTCTTGCTCTAAAGACAGCACCGACGGCCCAGATACTGACGGCACTGACCCAAATGGCAATGGTGGAACAGAAGAAATTACCACTTATGACGGAATGCAACTCGTTTGGAACGACGAGTTCGACTATGAGGGAGCACCAAGCGCCTCGAAGTGGCATTTGCAGACCTTGCCTATTTTTGGCGGAGGTTGGGCAAATAACGAGCTTCAACATTATACCGATCGTACGGCAAATGCACAGGTGAGTAATGGCACCCTTAAGATTACGGCAAAACGCGAATCCTATACGTTTGAAAACAGTACAAAGTCATATACTTCTGCACGACTAAATTCTAAATATGAGCTTCGTTACGGACGAATTGACGTGCGTGCGAAACTTCCGACTAGTGCGGGTCTGTGGCCGGCTATTTGGACACTTGGCTCAAATATCAACGAGCGCGGTGGCTATTTTCAACCTACACAAGGAACTACGAGCTGGCCAGCTTGTGGCGAGATTGATATCATGGAG
>CAZUBV010000117.1:0-4610 GCA_964618875.1 uncultured Flavobacteriaceae bacterium | reverse complement strand
GAGGTAGCAAAGTGAGCTGGTTGGAAGTTATTCGCAATCGAATGATCAAAGAAAGGAAGCTAAAGCAAGCACAACTTGCAATGGCGATGAAATGATTCAAAGGGGGGTTGACACCCCCCTTTTTTTGTGCTATGATATGGGCTAATCTGCTTTGATTTTATGACATCATTAAAGCGGGCTACTAAAACGCTTTCTAAAGCTTTAGCAGACCCAAGATATAGCACAGATCAGTATGTTGAAATTCTTAAACGTCGCCACGAAATTAAAAAACTACGTCAAAATCTTCAAAACTATGAGCGAGCAACCCGTGGATTTGGATACACAATCGATCCAACGATCTTTGAACAACCAGTCGGTGAAACTAGTGACAGTGACACCGAAAGCGGAAGAGACGATGGCATACGTAGCGAGAGTGAGCAATCCGAACAACCAGGACAACCCGAAGATTTCGGGACTCCTTAAATATTGTATTCAGCACGGTCATTGGAGTGTCTTTGAACAAGCACACATGACTCTTGAGATTAATACTACTCGTGGATTAGCAGCTCAAATTCTTCGCCATCGTTCATTTACATATCAAGAATTTTCTCAGCGTTATGCTGATGCTAATCTTCTAACAGAAGAAATTGCTTTGCCAGAGCTTCGTCGCCAGGATACTAAGAATCGTCAAAATTCTATTGATGATCTTGATCCCGAACTAGTGACAGCATTCCAGCGTCGTGCTAAGATGTTGTTTGCCGAGGCACAGGAACTGTACACAGACATGCTTGAGGCGGGTGTTGCCAAGGAGTGTGCTAGATTTGTTCTGCCACTTGCCGTACCCACCCGAATTTATATGACAGGATCTGTTCGGTCATGGGCACACTATATAGAATTGAGATCGGCTAACGGTACTCAAAAAGAGCATATGGAAATTGCTCAAATGTGTAAAGAAATTTTCGCTACACAATTCCCAACTGTCGCTGAAGCTTTGGAGTGGATCTGATGCCTACTTATCCTGTAATTCATAAAGAAACTGGAGAAAAACAAGAACTCTACATGTCAATGCTAGAGTATGATCAGTGGAGAAAAGATAATCCCGAATGGGATAAAGATTGGTCTGCTGGTGTTGCGGGTGTCGGTGAAGTCGGAGACTGGAAGGACAAGATGAGCAAAACTCATCCAGGTTGGGCAGATATCATGAAGAATAAGGTGTCTAAAACGCCTGGTTCTCGTGTACAATGGTAATTTTACGATAAACAATTATGCCTAGAGCTAGAAAAAGAATAACACCAGACATAAATGGTATGAGTGCCAAGCAAATGAGACGCAAAAAACCAATTAATTCAGATTATTTGTTGGAGATAGAACCTCTTACAGATAACCAACGAATTCTTTTTGACCAATATAACTCAGGTCAAAACATTTTTGCTTATGGTACAGCAGGTACAGGAAAAACATTTGTTGCCCTTTACCTTGCTCTTCGTGATGTTTTGGATGAGCGTACACCGTATGATAAAGTATACATTGTTCGCTCATTAGTTGCCACCAGGGAAATTGGTTTTCTTCCTGGAACCCATGAAGATAAAGCATCTCTTTACCAAATTCCTTATAAGAATATGGTGAAGTATATGTTTGAAATGCCAGATGATAATAGTTTTGAAATGCTTTATGAAAATTTGAAGCAACAAGAAACCATTAGTTTTTGGAGTACTTCTTTTTTGAGAGGTTCTACGCTCGATAATAGTATTGTTATTGTTGATGAATGTCAGAATCTTAACTTCCATGAGTTAGATTCTATTATGACTCGTGTTGGTCAAGATACTAAGATTATGTTTTGTGGTGATGCAAGACAATCTGACTTACAAAAGTCAAATGAAAAGACTGGCATCATTGACTTCCAAAGAATTCTTCAGAACATGGATGAGTTTTCTCTTATCGAATTTGGTATTGAAGACATCGTTCGTTCTGGTCTAGTGAAGTCTTATCTTATTGCTAAAATTAACTTGGGAATGTAAATGAAAGTTTTTAATCATGTTGGTCTGATTAAACCAATTGAAATGAATACGGTGATGATGGATGGCAGACGTTATTATGTTACGCCATCTGGAAGTAGAAACAAATCAGTTACCACCGTGATTAGTAACAATCCAGCAAAGAAAAAAGTACTTGCTGAATGGCGAAAGCGGGTCGGTCAAGAAAAAGCACAACGCATTTCTAACCGATCTGCTACCAGAGGAACAAAATACCATAAGCTTGTTGAAAATTATTTTAACAATGAGCACGACACCGAATTGTATAAAGATACACCATTGGTTTGGTTAATGTTCAATTCTTCCCGCAAAATTCTTGATAACATAAATAACATATACCTTCAAGAGGCGGCACTATACTCAGACTATCTACGGATTGCTGGTCGAGTTGATTGTATAGCAGAGTATAATGGCAAACTATCCATTATCGATTTTAAAACATCTGCTGAAGAAAAAAAAGAGGCGTGGCTTTACGATTATTACGTTCAAGAAATGGCATACGCTTGTATGCTACAAGAATTGTATAAATTAAAAGTCGAACAGTTAGTTACTATTGTTGCTTGTGAATCAGGTGACACTCAGGTTAGTATTGTGCCCCCTAAAAAAGAATATCTTATTAAGTTACAAGAATACATTCGGGAGTACGAAGAAACCTATGAAAGAAATACTGGAGGATAAATTTATGACAACTGCGAAATTTTCGCAGGAAGTGGAAAAAATGGCACACGAACAATCAATGAACTACATAGATGCTATTGTTCACTACTGCGAAACGAATGAAATTGAATTAGAATCTGTGCCCAAACTAATTTCAAAACCATTGAAAGAAAAATTAAAGTATGATGCACAAAAATTAAACTTCATTAAAAAAACATCAAGAGCAAAACTTATGCTTGTATAGTTATGAGTGATTTTTTTAAAGCCGAAATGGTTCGGGGAGATTTACAAGAGTTATCTGATCTTCAACAATACTGTATGAGAGCTGCTACAGCATTTCCTGTTTTATCTTTAGAAAAAAAGATAGAATATTGTAATATGCTTGAGCAGTTAATTGAAAAACAAAAAATATTTTACACTAGGATCTGTCTTAGTGATGATCCAGAAGCAATTGAAGTTGCAGAAAATATGAAAACTGCAACGGTAACTATGCTTGGACTTGATCCAGGCAAGAACGTCAGTACAGTGTTTGATGACATACTCGAACGAGTCCGTGTCATGAAACAAACACTAGAGGCTCAGGAAGGTTGACGCACCCCTGAGCCTGTGCTATCATGACTAGGTGATCAAGCGTCACACAAGCCAAATCCAATTAATCTAAGGAAATCCGTATGTCTTTTTCTGATCTTAAGCGCAAGTCCCAGAGCAGTTTCCAATTCCTGCAAAAGGAACTGGAAAAGTCCAGCACTCAATCAGGTGCCGACGAGAGGCTCTGGAAGCCCGAACTTGACGCTAGCGGTAACGGTTATGCCGTGATCCGTTTCCTGCCCGCTCCCGAAGGCGAGAGCGTGCCCTGGGCTAAGATTTATACCCATGCCTTCCAGAGCACTGGTGGTTGGCTGATTGAAAACTGTCCGACCACTAACGCAGATAAGTGCCCTATCTGTGCTGCTAACACCAAGCTTTGGAACAGTGGTATCGAATCTGATAAAGATATTGCTCGTCAACGTAAGCGTAAGCTTTCTTATTACAGCAACATCTTCGTTGTGAATGATCCTAAAAATCCTGACAACAACGGGAAAGTATTCCTGTTTAAGTATGGCAAGAAGATCCACGACAAAATCACTGCAGCAATGCAGCCCGAGTTCCAAGACGAAACCCCAGTGAATGTTTTTGATTTCTGGGAAGGTGCAAATTTCAAAATCAAGATTCGCACCATTGGTGGTTATTGGAATTATGATGCATCTGAATTTGCAGCTCCGACTGCTCTTAGCATGGACGATGATGAGCTGGAACAAATTTGGAAGCGTCAGTATAGCCTCGAAGCTTTCACTCGTACTGATGAATTCAAGTCTTATGAAGACCTTGAAACTAGGCTCGGTGCCGTCACTGGAACCGCTCCTGCTGTTCGGCAGGTTCAGTACGAAGAAGAGGAAGATCCTATCCCTGCAGCAGTTGCAGCTAGTGTAACTACTACCACAAGCAGCAATGAAGATGACGATGATGCCCTGAGCTACTTCGCTCGTCTTGCGGAAGAGGACTGAAATCTGTGATTTGAAATTCGTTTTTCAAATCCATGAAATCGGGAAAAAATTTCCCGCTAAAAAATAGCTAAAAAAGTCGAGGGGGGCGAAAGCCCTCCTTTTTTATATGCCTGCTAATTTTAGCTGATTTGAGATATAAGCCGAACATGGCTTATATAAATTATTTTTCCTAAAATCGTCTACAAATGCATCTACGTACTTAGGCTTTAACAAGTAAATTTCACGTTTTTCTTCGTTTTTCTCACTTTCGTATTCAAAGATAGTTACAGGATACGAGACATCTGCTCCGCTTAGAGTTTTTACCTGATCTTTATCCCAATACTTAAATTGAGTGTTGTAAAAATTTTCGTCTACAGTCAATCCCCCCTGTAAAGCAAGATCACCATCGTCTGTAGTA
>CAZUBV010000116.1:0-4635 GCA_964618875.1 uncultured Flavobacteriaceae bacterium | reverse complement strand
ATAAACGGATATACATTCACCGGATTTACCGGACTTGCAAGTCACGGAGCAGCTGTAGCGGCTATAATAGGCCTTTATCTGTACAGCAGAAAATTCAAAGAGATCGATTTTTTATGGCTCGTGGATCGAATTGCCATTCCATCTGCCATCGGTGGAGCATTTGTGCGGTTAGGGAATTTCTTCAATTCAGAGATAAATGGTAAGCCCGTTGAGGAAGGTTTTGTTTTTGCTACCAAATTCGTACGAGATCATGATGATTTGTCTGCCTACAATGCGCTTCAAATTACCGGACAATCTTCGGTTAGTAACGCTTACAATGCCATCGTAAATGACCCAGCTTATAGCGAAGTACTCGCATCAATACCCTACAGACACCCCGTACAATTATATGAGGCAGTGGCCTACGCATTATTGTTTGTAATATTATTCTACGTGATCTATCCCAAACCACATCTCCGTAACAAACCGGGATTCCTGTTCGGCTTATGGCTGGTAGGTATTTTTAGCGCACGATTTGTTCTCGAATATTTCAAAAAGAGTCAAGGTGGGTTTGAAGAGTCTCTTGGACTGCTAACCACCGGACAATGGTTGAGTATCGTTCCCATAATCGCAGGACTCGCACTTATGTTTCGAAAATCGAAAGTCTATTAGATGTAAACAAAAAAGCCCGCCTATCGGCGGGCTTTTTTTATATCCTAAAAACACCTACTACTTCTTTTCCTTAGATGAAGTAGCGTCAAGGGTATCAAACATGACTGGTGTAGCAATGAAAAGCGATGAGTAGGTACCTACAACAATACCAATAATCATTGCAAACATGAATCCTCTGAGCGTTTCGCCTCCAAAAATAAAGATAGCCAAGAGTACAATGAGTGTCGTTAATGAAGTATTCAACGTACGACTCAAGGTAGAGTTTAATGCCTCATTTACATTCTCGCCTCCATTCCAACCTTTGAATCCAATAATCTCTCGAATTCTGTCAAATACAACCACGGTATCATTCAATGAATAACCTATTACCGTTAGGATGGCTGCAATAAATGCTTGGTCAATCTCCATATTGAATGGCATAAAAGTACTGGTGGCCGAGAATACCCCGAGTACAATGATCACATCGTGGAATACCGCTGTAACCGCACCCAAAGAAAACTGCCACTTTCTAAAACGCAACAGAATGTAGAGGAATACTATTGTTAGTGATCCGAGAATAGCTAGTACTGCGTTATTCTTAATATCGTCTGCAATGGTTGGACCAACCTTCACTGATTGAAGAATACCTACGGTCTTGTCTTCACTTCCCACGATGAAATCTTCAGGACTAAATCCAGCAGGAAAATACGGCTGAAGTGCTTCAAAAAGAATGGATTGAATTTCTTGATCAACTTCGATTCCTTCAACATCTACTTTATAAGGAGTAGTAACTTTTATTTGATTTGCTGAGCCAAAGGTCTTCACGTTAGTTCCATTACCCAATTTATCCGCAAGAACAGCAGATATTTCGGAAGGACTAACCTCATTTTCAAATCTAATTTGATAGGTTCTTCCTCCGATAAAATCTACCCCTTGTTGCAATCCAGTGGTAAACAAAGAAGCTAATGAACCGATAACAAGAACCGATGAAATGATGTAAGCCGTTTTTCTTGCCTTCAAAAACCCAAAGTTCACATTAGCTAGTAAGTTAGCTGTCGCCGATGTGGCAAACTTAAGGCTACGCCCTTTAGCCGATAAATACCCTTCGATCAAAATCCGGGTTATGAATATAGCTGTGAAAAGCGAGGTAGCGATACCTATTAGCAGGGTGGTAGCAAAGCCTTTGATTGGACCCGATCCAAACAAGAACAAGATTACTGCTGTAAGTCCTGTAGTAATGTTGGCATCTAAAATCGAAGATAATGCATTCGAGAAACCGTCACTAATAGATAGCATTAATCCTTTCCCTTTTCTAAGCTCCTCTTTAATCCGTTCAAAAATAAGTACGTTGGCATCAACTGACATACCGATAGTAAGAACAATACCCGCGATACCAGGTAAGGTAAGCACTGCTCCCAAGCTCGTTAGAACCCCAAAAATTAGGAGGATATTTAATAAAAGAGCGATATCAGCATAAATACCTGCACGACCATAGTAAAAGATCATCCAAACAAGCACAAAGCCCATTGCGATTACGAACGATAAAAAGCCACTTTCAATAGCCTCTTGCCCTAGTGAAGGACCTACAATTTCAGACTGTACAATTTCAGCGGAAGCTGGCAGCTTTCCTGCACGTAAAACATTAGCAATATCTTTTGTTTCGTTAATCGTAAAGTTTCCGGTAATTTCTGATCTTCCTCCTGAAATAGGACCAGAAGAAACACCAGGAGCCGTGTAAACCTTATTATCAAGAACGATTGCAATTCCGGTTTTATTCTGGTACACATCGCCAGTTAATCGCTCCCACTCTCTAGCTCCTTTAGTATTCATCATCATGCTAACAGCTGGTTTTCCGAACTGATCGAATGTATCCTGAGCGTCAGAAACCACATCACCAGAAATACGAGGAGTTCCCTCTCTAGTTGATTTCAGTGCGTATAATTCAACGATATCGGCATCAGCTGGCACGCGTTGCCAAGCAAATCGAGTGTATTGGATAGCCGAAGGCAACAAGCGTTTAACATCAGAACGACGAAGTGATTCGCCCACATAGGCTGTATCTTTGGTTTGCACACGTACAAACGCATTAGAACCTGGTGCTCCAGGAATTAATTTTGAAAGTAGTGGGTTTTGTGAATTAAGTGTATCTGATGCCGATTCAAGTAAGTCTTCAATAGCATCAGAATTGGTTGAGGCAGTCTCAGCTAACAAACGATCAGCAGCAACTAAAAACTGCGATAGTGCAGGTTCATTGCTTGAAACCGTTTCCCAAAATTCTAACTGAGCAGTAGATGATAGTAGTTCTTGTGCACGATTGATATCTCTGGCACCTGGTAATTCAACTAAAATACGACCAGAGTCTCCAACACGTTGAATGTTCGGTTGAGTAACACCAAAACCATCGATACGCTCGCGGAGTACTTCAAAGGCAGAAACTATTGATTCATCTATTTTACGGCGAATGATAGGTTTCACCTCAGCGTTCGTCATAGAAAAATTGATCTCTTCACTAAGCGCTTTATTCGCAAAAATTTCAGGTGACGCTAAAGTTGTCTCACCAGCAACTGATTCAAAAGCTTCGAAGAATAACTCAACATAATTTGCATCACTTGATTTTGATGCTATATCGGCCTGATCTAATGCTTTATTGAAGGCAACATTTTTCGAGTATCCTGAAAGTCCCTTTAAGATATCCTTTACCGAAATTTGAAGGGTAACATTGATACCTCCTTTTAAATCAAGACCCTTGTTAAGCTCTTTACCCTTAGCATCAGCATAAGAAGTATAACCCAGAACCGGAAGATCCGATACAGAATCTAAGTAAGTCTTAGCGATAGACTCTCTCGCTGAGACATAATCAGCTTGGCCTTCAACAACTTTAAATGAAGCGTAACGATCGGCATCTGCCTCAATCTTATTTGTAATAAATGTGAACGATAATTGATATAGACTCACTAAGCCAAACAAAATCGCGAAAAGTCGAATTAATCCTTTATTCTGCATACTACCTTAAAATCAATTAATATACTATCAAATGCGTGCAAATATATCATTTCGCCCTAGAAATGACAATTTATCTGTAAAACAAAAAACCCCGAGAAAATCTCGGGGTCTATTTTAAAAATTCTGGTAATTTATAAGTTCAATAATGCGTTAACAGCAGCAACTCCTTCTGCCGATTCTTTGACCTTCGCCAATTCACCTTCATTAAGACTTATCGATACAATTTGTTCAATACCATTCTTACCAAGTACAACCGGCACTCCTAAACAAATATCAGATAGCCCATATTCGCCTTCAAGCATTACAGAACAAGGAAAGACCTTTTTCTGATCACAGGCAATCGCTTGAACCAATGCCGACACTGCTGCGCCCGGAGCATACCAAGCACTAGTTCCTAAAAGCTTAGTAAGTGTTGCACCACCAACTTTAGTCTCTTGCACAATATAATCGAGCTCATCATTATCGAGAAACTCACTTACACGGATTGAGTTTCTAGTGGCATGCGCGATAAGCGGAACCATTCCGGTATCACTATGACCTCCGATAACCATACCATCAACATCCGAAATAGGAGCTCCAAGAGCCTCAGCTAAACGGTATTTAAAACGTGCACTATCAAGCGCTCCACCCATTCCAATAATTCGATGTTTTGGAAGGCCCGAAGTTTTGTGCACTAAATAAGTCATGGTATCCATCGGATTACTAACCACAATCACAATCGTATTGGGAGAATACGTTAATAAGTTTTGTGTTACCTCTTTTACAATACCCGCATTAATACCAATGAGTTCTTCGCGAGTCATACCTGGTTTTCTAGGAATACCTGAGGTAATAACAACTACATCACTATCGGCAGTTTTCGTATAATCAGCGGTTGAACCTGTGATTTTAGTATCAAAACCATTCAAAGATGCTGTTTGCATGAGATCCATGGCTTTTCCTTCTGCGAACCCTTCTTTAATATCAACAAGTACTACTTCTGAGGCGAAGTTTTTAATAGCT
>CAZUBV010000115.1:0-4638 GCA_964618875.1 uncultured Flavobacteriaceae bacterium | reverse complement strand
CTGAACGCCTGTTAGATTTTGCAGAAAACGTAAAAGGCGGGGCAAAAGAAGCTAATACTGACCGCCTTAAATGGCGTGAACTACCGCTTCAAGAGCGCATTTCACACAGCCTGATCAAAGGAATCGATGAGTTTGTAAACGAAGATATGGAAGCCGCGAGGCTGTCGGTTCAGCGTCCGCTCGAGGTCATCGAAGGACACCTAATGACCGGTATGAATATCGTAGGTGATCTATTCGGTGAAGGTAAAATGTTCTTACCTCAGGTCGTTAAATCGGCACGAGTAATGAAAAAGGCCGTGGCCTACTTGCTGCCCTTTATCGAAGCCGAGGCTCAAGGAAAACAAGAAAAAGCCGGAAAAATACTGCTAGCGACCGTCAAAGGCGACGTTCACGATATCGGTAAAAATATCGTTGGGGTTGTACTGGGTTGCAACAACTACGAAATTGTCGACTTAGGCGTGATGGTTCCGCCCGAGAAAATCATCGAAACCGCCCTAAAAGAGCAGGTTGACATGGTAGGACTCTCTGGGCTAATCACCCCATCACTCGATGAGATGGTTTTTGTGGCAAAAGAACTCGAGCGAGTAGGCGCAAAAATTCCACTTTTAATCGGTGGTGCGACTACTTCGAGGGCTCACACCGCCATTAAGATTGATCCAGTGTACAGCGGCGGGGTAGTTCACGTAATGGACGCTTCACGTGCCGTAACCGTAGCCGGGCAACTACTCGGAAAAGACAGCGCGGACAATTACAAAAAACAAATTCGAGACGAATACGAGCAGTTTAGAATCGAATATCCGCTGCGCAAGAAAAACAAAGAATTCCGCACCCTAGAGGCAGCACGTGAGGCGCGACTACAAATCGATTTCGATACGTCACCTCCCCCGCCAGCCAAGCACACCGGTGTATGGACCATCGAAAAACAAGACCTGCGCGAGCTCATCCCGTATATTGATTGGAGCCCGTTTATCTGGACCTGGGACCTTCACGGAAAATACCCCGACATTCTCGAAGATCCTGAACTTAAAGAGCACGCAAAGCAGCTGCTGGACGATGCACACGCTATGCTCGCCGACCTGATCGAAAACGATAAGCTCATCGCTCGGGCCGTTTATGCCATTTACCCCGCAGCAAGCAGTGGTGATGATATTATTGTATATACCGACGAGTCGCGCACAAGCGAGGCAGCACGCCTTCTTACTCTAAGACAACAAGGCGCTAGAGGTGGTAAAGAAAGTATCGCCCTAGCCGATTATATCGCCCCAATAGGTTCGGGTCATAACGATTATGTGGGAAGTTTTTGCGTTAGCGCTGGCTTTGGCTGCGATGAATTAGCCGCCGCATACGAGGCTGATCACGATGATTATAACAGTATTATGGTAAAAGCCCTTGCCGACCGACTCGCCGAGGCCTTTGCCGAATACCTACACGAAAAAGTGCGCAAAGAAACCTGGGGTTATGCCGAAGGCGAATCGCTAAGTTGTGATGAGCTGATAAAAGAGGCCTATACGGGTATTCGACCTGCTCCAGGTTACCCGGCTTGCCCTGACCACCTCGAAAAACCAACCCTTTGGAAACTCATGCAAGTCGAAGAGCGCATTGGTGTTACCCTAACCGAGAGTCTCGCCATGTGGCCCGCTTCATCAGTCTCAGGATATTATTTCGCACACCCCGAGGCCAAATACTTCGGACTTGGAAAAATTAAACGCGACCAGCTCGAAGACTACGCCAAACGCCGTAATATTTCGATTGCAGAAGCAGAAAAATGGCTCATGCCCAACCTAGAAGAATAAGTCATGAAGGTTACCGATCACATCAACAATGCAAAGGGCAAAACCCTGTTTTCGTTCGAACTACTCCCGCCAAACAAAGGCGAAACCATCGACTCCATCTACAAGGCGATAGACCCGCTAATGGAGTTTAAGCCCCCGTTTATCGAGGTCACCTATCATCGCGAAGAATTTATTTATATCGAACGCCCCGATGGCTTACTCGAAAAACGCGTAACCAGCAAACGCCCCGGAACCTTAGGTATTTCGGCTGCCATTCAGCACAAATACAAGGTAGATGCCATACCCCATATTTTGTGTGGCGGATTTACCAAAGCCGAAACCGAAGACCTACTCATCGACCTCAACTTTATCGGCATCGATAACCTTGTAGCCCTCAGAGGTGATGCGATGGGTTCTGAAACCTATTTCAAGCCCGAAAAAGGCGGACACGGATACGCCTCAGAACTCGTTACCCAAATTGCCAATCTAAACAAAGGGCACTACCTCGACGCTGAACTCGATAGCCCCGGAGCCACCGACTTTTGTATCGGAGTTGCCGGATACCCCGAAAAACACATGGAAGCCCCCTCACTCGACCACGACCTTAAAATGCTCAAGGCCAAAGTCGATGCTGGTGCCCACTATATCGTAACCCAAATGTTTTTCGACAACGCCAAATACTTCGCCTTTGTCGAAAAATGCAAAGCGGCCGGCATTACCGTACCCATCATCCCGGGCCTTAAACCCATATCTACCAAAAAACAACTCAACCTGCTCCCCCACCGCTTTCATGTCGATCTACCCACCGACCTAGTCACTGCAGTCGAGGCCTGCCCCGACAACAAGGCCGTATACCAAGTCGGTATCGAATGGTGCATTCAGCAATCGAAAGAGCTTATGGCCGCAGGAGTGCCCATTTTGCATTACTACACCATGAGTCGCCCCAACAACATCAAAGAAATCGCCAAAGCGCTCTTCTAGTCTCATGAAAAACCTATTTTTTCTACTCTTGGCGCTCCCCCTACTGGTTCGCGCCCAAGAAGTCATTACCCTAAACGAGGTCATTCTTACCGACACCAAACTCGAACTGCCCAGAGCCAAAAAAACCAAACGCGTTATTCGCCTAAGCACCGAAGACCTCTCACCCTACAGCGGTCAACCCCTAGCCCTAATCCTCAATAACCTCACGGGAATCGAAATTAGTGGGAGCCGCGGCGCGGAAGGCCAGAACCTGGGCCTGTACGCCCGCGGCGGCAACAACCGTCAAATTCTGATCACTCTCGATGGTATGCCCATAAACGATCCGTCTCAGCCCGCTAGCGACTTTGATCTACGCCTACTAGACCTCTCTTCGATTGAATCTATTGAGGTTATAAAAGGCCCTTCAAGTGTGGTGTACGGCAGCGGTGCGGCCACTGCAGTAATTGCCATTACCACTAAAAAAACAAGCGACAGAGGGCTTAATATTAGCCTTACGGGCAGCGCCGGCACCCAGCGCGGCAGCTCAGATTCGCCGGGGCTTGACCGCATTCAAAATACCATTGCCCTGCGCAGTCAATCGCTCTTTTTTGAAATGGGTCAGCACTACTCGGGTGGTATGAGCGCCCTTAGCGGCACCACAGAGCCCGACGCTTTTGATCGCAAACACGCAGGTCTAGGCGGGTCGTTTAGCCTTGCAAAAACGAAGGTATCCGCAACTGCACGACTCAATGAATTTTCGGCAGGATTTGATAATACCTATCCGCTCGAAGATGCCGATTTTATATCACTCTCAAAGCAACTCACCGTTACCCTATCGAGCGAAACCTCGTTTGGTGACCGCAAAAAACTGATCACTAACGCCCAATACGGCCTGAGTGATCGCGAAATTCGTTCGAACTATCCGGTAAGCTATGGAGCACGCTCCTTTTCTGCAGATGCCTATTTTACGCAGTATACAGGACGTCTAAGCTACCTCGTGGGGGCTTATCTACTTGACCAACACACCGATTTTGAATCGATTGCGCAGATGCAAAGCATCGAACCCTACCTGAATGTGAATTATGCAGTAAGCGATCCCTTATCGATCAGTGCAGGCGCGCGTTTTATTTCACATAGCAGTTTCGGAAGCGATCTAGTATATACCGCGGGCCCTGCCTACACGACTGCACTTGGCAGTTTAAAAGCTAAACTATTTGCCGATTTTAGTAGTGCGTTTATTGCCCCATCGCTGGCGCAACTCTTTGGCCCTTTCGGTCCTAACCCCGATCTGCAGCCCGAGACCAACACCACAACCTCAATTGGTCTCGAATTGTTAGGAAATCAAAACACCGAGTATTCCGTTCAACTGTTCTCGAGAAACGAAACCAATCGCGTGCTATACAGCCTGGTCGATGCGGCTACCTACGCCTATCAGTATCAAAATACGGGCAATGAATTTGGTGCTAAAGGTGTCGAGGTATTCGTTAGTCAGCCATTACGCGACAACCTGCAAAGCAGTCTATCATACATCTTTACACAGCTCGATACCGAGGGCGTACTGCGCTTGCCTAAACACAAGCTCAACCTGCTTTTGAGTTACGATCTCGCTAAAGGTTCGAGTTTACGTGCAAATTACCACTGGGTATCGAGTCGTTTAGATACCGACTTTAGCACCTTTGAAACCCGCTCACTCGACCCATACGGCCTGTTCGATCTAACGTTTTCTAAAAAATTGAATGGCAAGGCAAGCTTTGGTGTCCAGCTCTACAATGTGCTGAATACCGATTTCACCGAAATCATTGGTTTTGCTACTCGCGGACGAAACCTCAGCCTATCGTACCGTATCGAATTATAGGTCAGCTTACTCGACCCTGAACTCAGATTGTTCTGAGCGGCTTTGAAGGCC
>CAZUBV010000114.1:0-4660 GCA_964618875.1 uncultured Flavobacteriaceae bacterium | reverse complement strand
CATGGTAAAGAATTCAAAAGGTATTATTCCGGGGAAGCTGTTTGAGTATTTGGCCTTTCATAAACCCATCGTAGCAATTGCTGATAATGAAGGTGGCGACATTGAGCGTATTCTAAAGGAAACAGGGGCCGGAGAAGTATTTAGCAGAACCAATAACGGTGGAATACTCAAATGGATCAATACATTAGCTTCCACATCGACTGCAAATAACTCTGAAATGATCCAAAAGTATCATCGACGAAATCTGACCAAACAACTCGTCGAACGACTGAACAAAATTTAAACCTGATTCCGAATGCTAGAAGGCTCCCGAATACTGATGTTGCTCGATGCTCCTTATCCTAAGGACATTCGATTAGAAAAAGAAATATCTGCGCTGATAGATGCGGGTGCAAACGTAACACTTGTTTGCTACCGCAAAGAAGGTGAGCCGCGTCGTGAAAAAGTAGATGGCTGCAATGTTGTGAGAACAGCCGAGGTAATTACAAATTCAAAGAAAGGCTGGGTGGATATTTGGAATTCCATCAGTTTTATCAACCGACCTATTAAAAAGGTTTTGGATTCTCTTGAAGTTGAATTCGACGTTGTACATGGTCACGACTTACCAATAGTTAATACGGCATTGCAGTTTGCTCGAGAAAGAGGTATTAAGTGCGTGTTTGACGTGCATGAGAACTACCCTGAAGCATTAAAGGTTTGGTTCGGCTGGCGCCGCAACCACTTAATCAGGCTCAAGAATCAAATGTTTTTCAATTATTCTCGCTGGATTGAGCGCGAGCGTGAAATGGTTCAAGCTTGCGATGCGGTTATTGCCGTAGTAGATGAAATGAAAACTCGTTTATGCGAGATACACGATATTTCAACTGATAAGGTGACCGTGGTATCGAACACTGAGCCGAAGGACCGGTTTGATACAATTGGTAAAACGGATAATTCAGATTTGAATAGGGTGGTTTATGTGGGTGGTATCGGCCCTCATCGAGGACTCGATACGGCCATCAAGGCCATGCCTGAAATGCTCAAGTACAGCGATGATTTTCGATTGCAGATTGTGGGAGCTGGAAATAGTGATACGATTGGTTTTCTGAAGGAATTGGTTGCAGAAAAGAAGTTAGAAAATTACGTCGAGTTTACGGGTCACGTCCCACTGGAGAAGGCTCTGGGATACATGCGCGGAGCATATCTTAATATTATTCCCCACCATGCTAATGAGCATACGAACAACACTATCCCCCACAAGCTTTTTCAAATAATGAACTCTGGATTCCCTTTGATGGTTTCATCTTGTTTGCCGCTAAAGAGAATTGTTGAGGATCATAAGGCAGGCTTAGTCTTCGAGGCAGGAGATAGCACGAGTTTTGCTGAGCAAATGGCTTGGTCTTTAAAAAATCAAGAACAAATAGCCCGGTTTACCATCAATGCCCGCGACGCCGTTCAAAACAAAGGGCTCAATTGGGAAAATGACGCGGGAAGACTTGTTGCACTTTATTCAAGATTAATTGGGAGGTCCAGCTAAAGTTCTTGAACGATTTTCTTTATTCCTCCTTTGCTGAAGAGCAGTTTCCATAGTTTTGTTAATCGATTTCTTTCGCTGGTGGAAGTTCCGAAACGGTATAGTAAGAGAAGGTAGGCCGCTATGATCAGGCTTTTCAAGAAAATACGAATGAGAAGATCCAAGTCATTAAGCGGTATAGAAAGCGCAATGAACGCAGCGCAACTCAGAATAATCAAGGCAATTCTCATTAGTTCATAATTGATGGGCATCAACCGTTTGGCCCAACGGTATGAAGCTATAGTCATTATGCAATAGCTCAACCCCGTAGCAGCAACTGCTCCGTACATTCCGTAGTCAGCAACTAGCAGGAAGTTTAAGCCAATATTTGCGAAAACCCCGAGCAAAGTGACCTGAGCGTGGTATCTCGTTTTTTTGGTTAGCAAAAAAATATAAGCGAGATAATTATTTAAGGCCTTGAAAATAAACAGAAATGCAATGAAAGGGACTAAGATGGCTGCAAGCCAATAGGCCTTTTCTCCACTGCTAAATACCTTTGTGAGCTCGAAACCAAAAACAGAAACGACCAAAGTGAGGATAACAATAAGTGCCACATAGATGCTCAAGGTTTTGCTAAAGAAAGGCTTGAAATCGGGATGGCTTAGCTTTTTAAATGCAATAGGAAGGAAGGCGATAGAAAAGCTGGCGATGATTAAGAGATTTGATAAGCTACCGATCTTATAAGCTAAGGTGTAAATACCGACCTCATCAAATTCACCGTAAAACTTTATAATCAACCGATCTGAAATAGTCAGTAAAACGGCGGAAATACTAGTGAAAATGAGCGGCCCGCCATAGCGATACATTTCAATTCCATATTTCTTACTAAAGGAGAGACTTAAATTCCTTATTTGTAAGGGAAGAGTGGAAATCCAAAAAACCAGATTGGAAAAAAGGATTGCCTTTACCGCTCCGTAAACCTTCTCATCCTGATAGACTACGAAGTACCATACAAAGCCAATTAGAGTTGCGAACTTCAGTAAGACATAGAAAAAATACGCGACAGACTTTTCCTTTAGCCTCAGTAATTGGAGCGGAAGCAAGCCCAATACTTCGAAAGCAATCGAGAAAATGAGGAGCTTGAAATGAAGTTGATAATATGAGTTATCAAATATTAGCGTACTCAGTTGTTCCTTAAAAGGAAGAGCTACTCCTACGAATAGGAGGCTAAACAACATCAGCGAGCTTAGCGCTGTAAAGTAAAGTCTACGAAGCTCTTTATCAGATAGGTCATTGCTCCCGAAACGAAGAAATGCCGAAGGAATTTGCAATGAAATGACACCAACGAAAAATTGGGCGAAAACTTCTAGAATGGCCAATTCTCCGAATTCAGTTGTGCTGAGTGATCTGGTATAAAGCGGTAAAAGAATAACTCCCGCAGCTTTGATGGATAGATTACTAAGTCCATAGATTACTGTTTGCTTGAGAGTATTGCGAAAATCTTTTATCATGTTTAGTTTTAACGGCCTCTTCGGTGATTTTTCACCCTTGGTAGAGTCGTCAATTTTAAGGCTCTTTCAAGAATTTCATTGAATTTGTCAGCACTAAATTTACGAAGGCAAAGAAAATGACCACATACATTGGTTTACTCTTGGGTTGCCAGCGAACAATCGGGTTAGGCATTTTGGTGCATGGATAGTAGGGGTAATCATGATTTGAATAAGGACTTTTTCTTCACTGTAAATAAAGTCCTATTTTGTGAACTTTCGATGGTGATGGGCGATCCTAAAAAAATACTCTTTCTTTTAATTACCTCTTTGTTTTTCATTGAGTCTTTTTCTCAATGTGATGAATCTTCTCAGATTGTAACGTATACTTCTGATGGAAATAACACTTTAAGTTCTTCCATTCGTGAAGATGACGGTTTTTCAGTTTGTGGTAGTATTAGTGAAAGCGGAGAAACCGACTATGTACTCTACCAATTCCAAGATGAGCTTAGCCCGATTAATGCAATTAGAATCAGCAGTGATTTTAATGATACAGGCGGACCGATAGTTCACACAAAACTGACCAATGGCAACTACGTTCTGGCAGGATATAGTCTCATAGGTAGTCAAAGGCATCTCAAAATAGTCTGTTTTGATCAGAACAACGTTTTGTGGCAAAAAAGACTGGCCGGCAGTCCTGAATCTCCTCGGGCGATTCACGCCCTGGACAATGGTGGAGCATTGTTGGTGGGTACTTCCCACACACAATCCAACGGATCTTCTGATGCGTTCGCGATAGAATTTGATCAAAACGGAAATGTCATTTGGAAGAAAGGATTCGGTAGTACTGATAATGAGCACTTTTACGGTGCACTAACTTCTTTTGATGATTTGCATCTGGTGGTGGGGAATAACGCGACTTTTTCAGGAACCCATCGACCTATTGTAGCTACCATTGATAACACAGGTAGTCTCGTTGATTACAATTTATATACAGGGGCAGGTTTGTCACTTTTCAGTACGGTCGTGCGCTACGATGGACACTATTATACGGGAGGATATGTTCAATCCGGTAATAGAGCCGGAATTATTGTCAAGCTTGATCAAAGTTTTGAAGTTATTTGGTCTCGAAGAGTAGAAATTGGAGGCTTTAACAATAACTATGTTTCAGGCATTGGTGTTGATGAGAACGGTTCCCTTTTTGTTTCAGCGCTCAATGAAGGAGCAAATTCAAAACTTCATTACCTAAGAGTCGATCCGAGTACGGGAGACTTAATTTCTGCTGTGACCGGCACTAATGATATTCCTTCAAATGAAGTCAGTGTTATTGGGGGGTATCAAATCTCAAATCCTGATGAAGGCATGTTGTCTGTTTCAAATGTTTCCAACTCGGGAGATTTCATTATTGCGAGAACTAATGAATGCCTGACGAACAGCGATTGTCTTGAGAATGCAGAGGTGTCTTTATTGAATTATAACCTGACGAGAATAGATTATTCACCTGGCGAACGAATATTACAGGAGGTATTTGATATTGTTGAGTTTGAAGTTTCTACTGCTGACTTGCCCATCGCTTCGGTGTGCGATTTCGTTTGTGCGGGTGATTTATCTGTTCCCGACGTTTCCGGCTGTGTGAATGAACCGATTGAAATGACATTCAACTTGGAAAATGATGAATCAG
>CAZUBV010000113.1:0-4680 GCA_964618875.1 uncultured Flavobacteriaceae bacterium | reverse complement strand
CTTTATGGCCAACTTTATCGGTAAGTGATTTCCATCCAGCCCAATCGTTTTCATCCATCCCATCCTCAATACTGATAATCGGGTACTTCTCACAAAGCTCAGCAAGATAGCTTGCTTGCTCTTCCGAAGTTCGGATAGCTCCACTAGGTCCTTCGAATTTTGAATAATCATACTTACCGTCTACATAAAATTCTGCTGCAGCACAGTCTAACGCAATCATCACATCGTCACCGAGGGTGTAACCGGCATTAGAAACTGCTTTAGCAATCGTCTCAAGGGCATCTTCTGTTCCATCAAGTCCAGGAGCAAAACCACCCTCATCACCTACAGCTGTAGTTAAATTTCTATCTTTTAATACCTTCTTAAGATGGTGAAAAATTTCAGACCCCATCTTCATGGCATGAGTAAACGACTCTGCCTTAACTGGCATAACCATGAATTCTTGAAAAGCGATAGGTGCATCCGAGTGAGAGCCCCCATTGATGATATTCATCATAGGAACAGGTAGTGTATTCGCACTAACACCTCCAACATAACGATACAAAGGCATCTCAAGCTCTTCGGCAGCGGCTTTTGCAACAGCAAGAGAAACCCCTAAAATAGCGTTGGCACCTAATCGAGATTTGTTTTTAGTTCCATCTAAATCAATCATGGCCTGATCGATCAGGTTTTGTTCGAAGACAGACATACCGATAAGTTCATCGGCAATTTCTCCATTTACATTGTCAATAGCTTTTTGAACTCCTTTACCCACATAATCCGATCCGCCGTCACGAAGTTCAACCGCCTCGTGTTCTCCGGTAGAGGCTCCAGAAGGAACAGCCGCTCTTCCCAAAATACCGTTTTCGGTAACGACATCTACTTCAACAGTAGGATTCCCTCGTGAATCAAAAATTTGACGCGCAAAAATGTCAACAATAATACTCATAGTTTAATGATTTAGATGATTAAATATAGTAAGTAACTTACTCTTAGTTGGCTAATGATGCTATAAATTGATCAAACAAATAGCGGGAATCATGTGGACCAGGACTCGCCTCAGGATGGTATTGCACCGAAAATACCGGGGCGTCTTTACGACGTATTCCGGCAACGGTTTGATCATTTAGATGAGCATGAGTGATTTCTAAATCCGCAGAAGATTCAATCCCATCTCTAGAAACCGCGAACCCGTGGTTCTGTGAAGTAACCTCACCACGACCAGTAATAAGATTAAGTACCGGGTGGTTTATACCACGATGCCCATTGTGCATTTTATACGTTTCAACTCCATGAGATAGTGCGAGAACTTGGTGTCCTAGGCAAATTCCAAAAAGTGGCATCTTGGTCTGTAAAATATCTCTAGTGGTGTCAATAGCTCCATGAAGAGGCTCAGGATCGCCAGGTCCATTTGATATAAAATAGCCATGTGGCTCGAAGCTAGCCAAGTCGGTAAAAGTAGCGTCGTGAGGAAATACCTTCAGGTAGACCCCGCGATCAGCTAAATTGCGAAGTATGTTTTGCTTAACTCCAAGATCAAGAACAGAAACCCGATACGGAGATTCAGGGTTTCCAAAAAAATAAGGCTCGTTAGTAGACACCTTCGAAGCAAGCTCAAGCCCTGCCATAGAAGGAATAGATGATAACTCTGCACTTAACGCTTCTAACTCATCCACTCGCGTTGAAATAACCGCATTCTGAGCTCCATGATCTCGAATATGAGCGACTAGTGCTCGGGTATCCACATCAGAGATTGCAAAAGTATGCTGTTCCTTTAAAAAATTCTCAAGAGAATCTTCCGCAACTGGTCTAGAATAATGATAACTAAAGTTCTTACAAACTAATCCTGCAATCTTAACTGACTTCGATTCCATTTCCGCTGAAGAGGTCCCGTAATTACCTATATGCGCATTAGTTAGTACCATGATTTGCCCAAAATAACTCGGATCGGTAAAAATTTCTTGATATCCCGTCATTCCGGTATTAAAACAAATCTCACCAAATGCAGTACCTTCTAGATTTGCTACAGACTTTCCGTAAAAAACTGTACCATCTTCAAGCAAGAGTACAGCCTTTCTTCGTTGGATATATTTCATGGTATGGAGGTATTTAGTTGACAAAAAAACAGAAAAAAAGGATACACATTTACGTGTATCCTTTCACATTATCTTGAATTAATCAACAATTAAAAAACTATTTAGCTTCCTGATCATCTGTTGATGTCTCATTTGACGTGCTTTCTTCAGACTGCGTGTCAGCAGCCTCAGAGGCTGTATCTTCTACTACCTCAACAGGTGTAGCAACCACTTCTTCAACTACTGCAGCTGTAGTGGTTGATGAAGAACGTCTACTTCTTCGGGTAGATTTTGCTTTCTTATCGGTAGCGTTGTAAGACTCGTTGAAATCTACAAGTTCGATTAGTGCCATGTCAGCATTATCACCAAGGCGATTTCCGAGTTTAATGATACGAGTATATCCACCTTTACGATCAGCAATTTTCTCTGATACTTCCGCAAACAAATGAGCAACGGCCTCTTTACTCTTAAGGTAACTGAACGCTACACGTCTATTATGGGTACTCTTCTCAATACTCCCGTTATTCTCAGCTTTTGCCTTAGTAATAAGTGGCTCAATGAATTGCTTAAGGGCTTTAGCCTTTGCAGTGGTTGTATTAATTCTTTTATGTTCAATTAGAGAGCAAGCCATATTTGCTAACATCGATTTACGATGAGAGGAGGTGCGCCCTAAATGGTTTATTTTCTTTCCGTGTCTCATGATCTATTTAGTCTCTATCTAATTTGTATTTAGCTAAATCCATTCCAAACTCTAAATTTTTACTCTGGACAAGCTCCTCTAGTTCAGTTAATGATTTCTTACCGAAGTTTCTAAATTTCATAAGATCATTCTTATTAAAAGAAACTAGATCGCCAAGAGTATCAACCTCCGCAGCCTTCAAACAATTTAATGCGCGAACAGAAAGATCCATATCGACAAGCTTCGTTTTTAAAAGTTGACGCATATGCAAAGACTCTTCATCGTAGGTCTCTGTTCGTTCTAGTTCCTCGGCCTCAAGAGTAATACGCTCATCAGAGAAAAGCATAAAATGATGGATAAGGATTTTTGCAGCTTCGGTAAGTGCCTCTTTTGGAGCAACTGACCCGTCAGTAACGATCTCAAAAACTAACTTTTCGAAGTCAGTCTTCTGCTCAACACGATAGTTCTCGATACTATATTTTACATTTTTAATAGGAGTAAAAATAGAATCAATAGCAATTGTGCCAATTGGAGCATTCGCCTTCTTGTTATCTTCAGCAGCAACATAACCTCTTCCCTTTTCAATTGTGAGTTGTAGGTTAACCGTTACTTTACTATCTAAATTACAGATAACTAATTCAGGATTTAAGACCTGAAAACCTGATATAAATTTCTGGAAATCACCAGCAGTAATCTTATCAACGTTTGAGATCGAAATTGCAACAGTTTCATTCTCAACATCATCTATCTGACGTTTGAAACGAACTTGTTTGAGGTTAAGAATCATTTCTGTAACATCTTCAACGACACCCGGAATCACAGAAAATTCGTGATCCACGCCTTCAATGCGGATAGAGGTTATCGCGAAGCCCTCGAGTGATGAAAGTAAAACACGACGAAGAGCATTACCTACAGTTAAACCGTAGCCTGGTTCCAATGGGCGAAATTCAAACTTCCCATCGAAATCAGTCGATTCGATCATGATTACTTTATCAGGCTTTTGAAAATTAAGTATTGCCATATCCAAAGAGTATTGAGGGTGAAATTATTTAGAGTACAATTCGACGATCAACTGTTCTTTGATCGATTCTGGAATCTGAATACGCTCAGGAACATTAACGAATGTTCCTTCAAGCTTAGCAGCGTTCCAATTTAACCATTCAAAGGACTGATTCGTGTTATTTAGAGCATCAACAATCTTTTGAACCGATTTCGATTTCTCACGAACACCAACTACCTGACCTGGTTTAACCTGATAAGAAGGAATATTAACAATCTCTCCATCAACAGTTATGTGTCTGTGTGCAACTAGTTGTCGCGCAGCACGACGAGAAGGTGAAATACCAAAACGGTATACAACATTATCTAAACGAGACTCACAAAGCTGAAGAAGAACCTCACCGGTAACTCCTTTACTTCTATTCGCTTTCGCAAATAAGTTTCGGAATTGCTTCTCTAAGATTCCATAAGTATACTTCGCTTTTTGCTTCTCCATAAGCTGAACTGCATATTCAGACTTCTTTCCACGACGACGGTTATTACCGTGTTGTCCGGGAGGATAATTTTTCTTTTCGAATGACTTATCGTCTCCGAAAATAGCTTCACCAAATTTTCTGGCGATTTTAGTTGATGGTCCTGTATATCTTGCCATATTATATAAAATTAACGGGGCGATTATGAATTAAGGCTTATCCTTCGATAACCGTAAAACCCCCAAGTGATTACTTTAATTAAACTCTTCTTCTAGAAGGTGGACGACACCCATTGTGTGGCATTGGAGTCACATCAATGATCTCGGTCACTTCGATCCCTGCATTATGAATTGAACGGATCGCTGACTCACGGCCATTACCTGGACCCTTCACGTAAACCTTTACTTTACGTAAACCAGCATCGAGAGCAACCTTTGAACATTCCTCGGCTGCAACCTGAGCTGCATAAGGAGTA
>CAZUBV010000112.1:0-4697 GCA_964618875.1 uncultured Flavobacteriaceae bacterium | reverse complement strand
GCTATTGTATCGCAATCGATAGGAAAACCGGGGAATCGAAAAAACTGGTAGCAGCGGACTGTAAATTTGGATATAGAGACAGTATTTTTAAGCAACCTGAAGGGAAATCACTAATCGTTTGGGAAGTGTGTTATACCCTCCAAACTGAAAACCCAAGCTTTAACCTGTCTTATGGTCCATTGAAAAATTACTTCGAGAACCACAGCGAAGAGCCGGTGAGTGCTGCGCAAATTAGTACAGTTGTAAGTGAGATCCGCAGATCTAAACTCCCCGACCCCAGTCTACTCGGAAATGCAGGAAGCTTTTTTAAAAACCCGGTTGTTCGAAAAGAAAAAGCCGAGGAGTTACAATTACAATTTCCGGATATACCTGTATACCCTTCACCAGAAGGTGTTAAACTAGCTGCCGGCTGGCTCATTGAAAAAGCGGGATTTAAAGGTGTGAAAAAAGGGGCTGTTGGGGTTCATGAGCATCAGGCCTTAGTCCTTGTCAATCTAGGGGGTGCAACTGGGGCTGAATTATATGAACTCGCAATAGAGATAAGGAATAAAGTTCAAGATTTATTCGGAATTATGCTCGAACCAGAAGTTACCATTCTCTAGTTTGTTTTGTACCTTTGCGGTATGAAATTACTACTTCTCACCTTAGGTATGCTCCTGTTAGCTGTTGCGGGTATCGCAATCAAATTATGGGCAAAAAAGGATGGTGAATTCTCGGGTACCTGTGCTAGCCAAAGCCCGTTTCTTAATAAAGATGGTGCAAACTGCAGTTATTGCGGAAAAGCACCTTCTGAGCAATGTCAAAGAGAAGTTGTTAATTCATAGACAACTTGAAGCAAGAAAAACTGCAATACCATATTCTTGAAGCGCAATCGGGCAACCAATTAGCCTTTAACGCTATACTGAATGAATTTTGGGATCAAGTATACCATTTTCAACTATCTAGAAACATTGATCCATTTGATGCCGAAGATATTTGTATTCAAACCTTTGCCAAGGCATTTGACAAACTAGCCACCTACAATAGCGATTATAAATTCACTACTTGGCTACTGAGCATTTCAAAAAACCTTCATATCGATCTCATTCGATCAAGAAAGAAAAGTGAATGGTTTAGCAATCACCTAGAAGAAAACGAAGAGGTGGTTGATGATGCTGTAACATTTGAAGACAACGAAAATTACGAATTACAGCAAAAACGACTCAGCGAATCTATTAAACGTTTAACTGAGACACATCAGCGAGTAGTAACCTTGCGCTATTTCGATGAATTATCGATTGCAGAGATTGCCCATAGAATGGAACAATCAGAGGGAAATATAAAAGTTCTATTGCTACGCGCAAGAAGATCACTCGCAGAAAATCTGAAGAATTACTCCTAATTTTACAAAAAAGATTGGCATGGAAGTAAGTGAGATCAAGACGGCGGAGAGCCCTGCAAAAGCAAAGCCCAAGTGGCTTAGAGTTACCTTACCTACGGGTGAAAAGTACAAACAGCTCAGGGGCCTTGTAGATACCTATAATTTACATACGATCTGTACATCTGGAAGTTGTCCGAATATGGGAGAATGCTGGGGCGAAGGAACGGCTACTTTCATGATTTTAGGAAACATCTGTACCCGATCATGTGGCTTCTGCGGAGTAAAAACAGGACGACCCGAATCAGTTGACTGGGCTGAACCTGAAAAGGTAGCCCGATCGATACGGATCATGAAGATTAAACATGCCGTAATCACATCGGTAGATCGCGACGATCTTAAGGATATGGGTTCTATTTTATGGGTAGAAACAATAAATGCGGTTAGAAGAATGAGCCCAGGAACAACAATGGAAACATTGATACCTGATTTTCAGGGTATTACCGCTCATCTAGATCGGATTGTTTCGGCTGCGCCTGAGGTGATTTCTCATAATATTGAAACCGTAAAGCGTCTCACTAGAGAGGTTCGCATTCAGGCGAAATATGAACGAAGCATGGAGATACTGAATTACCTTAAAAATTCCGGAGCTCGCAGAACAAAGTCAGGCATTATGCTTGGATTGGGCGAAACCGAAGAGGAAATTTTTGAGACACTAAGAGATTTAAGAGCTAATCAAGTTGATGTGGTGACTATTGGTCAATACCTTCAGCCATCGAAAAAACACCTTGCCGTAAAGAACTTTATTACTCCAGAACAGTTCAAGGTGTATGAAGAATATGGACTATCGTTAGGGTTTAGACATGTTGAAAGTGGCCCACTTGTTCGATCGTCTTACAAGGCGCACAAGCACATTCACTAAATGATTCGAGTGGCCATTAACGGTTTCGGCCGAATCGGACGAAGGTTTCTAAGACTCGCTCTTAATCATCCAGACATTCAGCTGGTAGCCATCAATGAGATTGGGGATCCTTTAACAGCTATTCATCTGTTAAAATACGATAGCATTTTCGGCATACTAAATACAACTTTAGAAGCTGACTTGAAGACCCTTTATGTAGGAAAACACGCTATTCGCTACACCCAAGAATCAGCTATTGAAGCTATCGATTGGGCTTCAATAAAGGTAGACATCGTAATTGAGGCCACAGGCAAATTCAAAACATCAGCAGCGCTAACAAGACACCTCGAGGCTGGGGCTAAAAAAGTGATATTAGCAGCCGTCCCAGACGATACGGATATTCCTATGGTGATACTAGGGGTCAATGAGCACCGCATTGATTTTGGCCAAACCATCTTGTCTAACGGATCGTGCACAACCAACAATGCCGCACCTATGATTCGCCTAATCGAAGAGCTGTGTGGAATTGAACAAGCCTATGTTACAACCGTTCACTCCTATACTTCTGATCAGTCACTTCACGACCGTTTTCATAAAGATCTGAGAAGGGCACGTTCAGCTCCATCATCAATTATCCCTACAACAACGGGGGCAGCAAAAGCCTTAACCCGTGTGTTCCCTCATCTAGCAGATTGTATGGGTGGCTGTGGTATCCGCGTTCCTGTTCCTAATGGATCACTAACCGACATTACCTTCAATGTTAGCAAAACAGTTAGTGTACCTGAGATCAACAATCATTTCTTAGCGGCAAGCAGGCAAGATAGCTATAAGGGCATTTTAGCTTACACGACTGACCCTATCGTTTCAGTAGACATTCTATCAAACACACATTCTTGTCTTTTCGACGCCTCGATGACTTCTGTTATCGGAAAAATGGTGAAAGTAATCGGATGGTATGATAATGAAACAGGCTACAGTTCTAGACTGATCGATTTAGTAAGGCTTATGCGTTAGCAGCTGCTCTTTAAGTACTCTTGATTGATCAAAAAGTATGGAGTGAGTCACCTTAACTATATGAACCTGGACGCTTGAATTCAGCAGCAGTGGCTGCAATTTTACATAATCTTTTTCGGTTGTAATAAGGTGTGAATACCTCGATATTTGAGTAACCTCTTGCGCTGTATACTTCATGTGATCCCTGAATTTAAGGTGCTCAAATGGTATATTCTGGCTATTCAAAAAATCGAGTAGAGGCTCAGGATTCGCAATTCCAGT
Organism: uncultured Flavobacteriaceae bacterium; assembly: GCA_964618875.1. GTDB lineage: Bacteria > Bacteroidota > Bacteroidia > Flavobacteriales > Flavobacteriaceae > UBA3478. Next base: position 1,164 of record CAZUBV010000112.1, on the reverse strand, counting down.
AACCAGTACAGTCGAAGATTGACTGAAGGCTAAACGCTCTGATGGGCTAAACTCGAAGTACCTAAGTGCTGCAAAATAAACGGGAGCTGCCGTAAATTCACTCACGCGTTTACGAATAGCTTCTGCCTCTTCAGCCTCCATGGTTGGTGAACATTTTGTTAGTATCACCAGATCTGCTCTACTGGCTTCAGAGCGGTGATCACGTAAACTTCCGGCTGGAAAATGACAATCATTGTAAAACGGATTCGTATAGGTAGAAAGCAGTATATAGCGGCTTGCACGAATCTTACGATGCTGAAAGGCATCATCGAGTATAATGACCTCAGGTTGAAATTGCTTGGTAATTTCAGTTATTCCTTCTGCTCTATTCTCGCAAACGGCCACGACAGTGGACGGAAATTCTTTTTTTATTTGTAACGGCTCATCCCCAACCTCGATCGCATCAGATTCGGACGCCACCCACTTAAATCCGTTAGAATTCCGCCCGTATCCACGGCTTAAAACAGCCACCTTTTCAGGATCGAAAACATGATGCAATAGCCACAAAATCATAGGTGTTTTACCCGTTCCACCAAAACTTAAATTTCCTACAACTAGTGTAGGTACAACAGGTTTTACCGATCTAAGTAATCCGAAATCGTAGAATCGATTGCGCAAGTAAACCACAAACCCGTAAAGGATAGATAGTGGAAATAAGATTCTCTTTAACAGGTGCATACCCGCGAATTTATGATAATTTAGTAGCCTATCGAAAACCTATGACTCATAAAGAATTAAGCAATGCTCTAGAGCAATGGGCACCGCTTGAGCTTGCTGAAGATTTCGACAATGTTGGCTGGCTCATACAAACTGAGCAAAACAAGATATCTGGAATTCTAGTAGCGCATGATGCACTAGAAACTGTTGTTGAGGAAGCTTATCAAAAAGCATGCAATGTAATCGTCTGCTATCACCCAATTATCTTTACTGGCATAAAAGCTATCGACCCGAAGCATTACGTTTCTAGAGCTATTAGCGCCGCCATAAAAAGGGGTGTCAGCATTTACTGCCTGCATACTGCTTTGGATAAGGTAATTGGCGGAGTTAATGACCTGATGGGTAATGCCATAAAACTAGAACAATCAACGTTTTTATTACCCCAAGAGCAAGGCGGAATGGGAAGAA
>CAZUBV010000111.1:0-4722 GCA_964618875.1 uncultured Flavobacteriaceae bacterium | reverse complement strand
CGGCGTCACTTACCCAATTTTAGCCTAAGTTCTAGTCCTGATTTTCGACAAGAAATAGCAGACAGCTGGCCCAAAAGTATCGATGATACTTGCGCTAGAGAGCATTGGGGTTATAAGGCACTTTTCGACCTCGATCAGACGGTTGACCACATGCTTTTAGCGATTCGAACAGACTAAAACTTGTCAGGGTTTAACTAACTTTGCATCATGTCACAATGGTTTACAATTTTCTGGGAGAGTACCCAGGGTGTTGCTGATTTTTATTTGAAAAATTTGCTGTTCCAGGTTCCTTGGCAGCAAAACTATTTGTGGGCGCTACTGCTTATTTCGATCTTGATATGGGTACTAGAACTGGTGTTTCCTTGGCGCAAAAATCAATCGATTTTTAGAAAAGAATTTTTCACCGACCTGGCACACATGCTCTTTAATTTTGTTGTTTTCAGTATCGCGATATCAGGTTTTTACGCAGTAATTGAGTACCAAATCAGTCGTATTGGCTTCGATGTAAAAGCGTTTTCACTACTTCGTCTTGGAGAACTACCTACCGCATGGGCCCTGCTCATTTTTTTTATTGTATTAGACTTTTTTCAGTGGGCTACCCACATTGCCATGCATCGCATTCCGCTATTTTGGAAGTTCCATAAAGTACACCACAGCGTTAAAGAGATGGGATTTGCAGCACACTTTAGGTTTCATTGGATGGAGAACATCCTCTATAAACCGCTTAAAACACTCGGAATACTTATTTTGGGAGGCTTTGAACCAGAACAGGCATTCATTGTTCACCTAATAGCAATTCTTATTGGCCACCTGAATCATGCGAATATTCGACTAGACTATGGACCACTGAGATACCTCCTCAATAATCCAGTGATGCACTTGTACCATCATGCCAAGGAGCTCCCTAAAGCGCATCCATACGGAGTAAATTTTGGAATATCACTAAGTATTTGGGATTACTTATTTCAACTAGCCTACGTACCTACACCAAAAGCAGAGCTTGAATTAGGTTATGAAGGAGACCATGAAATGCCATCAGGCTTTTTAAACCAACAACTTTTTGGACTAAAAAAACGATCATGATTCAAATTGGCACCGCACTGGTTTCAGAAGACCTGATAGAAAAAGAATTTGTGTGCAATCTTTCGGCGTGCAAAGGTGCTTGTTGTGTGGCCGGAGATTTCGGGGCTCCACTCGAAGTAGAAGAAGCCAAAGCTCTTGAAAGTTTACTTCCGAAAATAAAGCCCTACCTGCGAAAAGAAGGTATTGAAGCTTTAGAGAAACAAGGGGCTTATGTCACAGGTGAGGATGGCGAACTTGAAACTCCTCTAGTCGATCAAAAAGAATGCGCTTATCTCACCTTTGATGAGCATCAAAAAGGGGTATGCGGAATCGAAACAGCCTATCTCGACGGCGCCATAAACTATCAGAAACCGGTGAGTTGCCATCTGTATCCGGTGCGCGTTACCAAGTACACTTCCTTTGAGGCGGTAAACTATCATCGATGGGAGATTTGCGATGATGCCTGTACACTCGGAAAAGAACTAAAAGTTCCTGTCTATCAGTTTGTTAAAACTGCTCTGATTCGAAAATTCGGAGAGGCATGGTATACTGAGCTTGAGCAAGCGGCTGCGCTTTGGAGCGCTGAAAAAAGATCTGTTTAAGAGCAAAAAAAGGTTGTGAACCGTTCTTTAAAATCAAAACCCTAGGGTTTATAGGAACTCAACTCACATTTCAACATTTTCTGTTAAAAACTTATCGATCAACGTTCAAAATCGACCTTTACCCAAGGGCTTTGTTTTGTCATCTTTGTTAGTCCCTGACCGGAACAATTCCATCATCATAACACCAACAAAACAAAAAGCTATGTCGACTGCAGTAGAACCTATTTTACAAGACAACCCAGACCGATTTGTCATTTTCCCTATCCAACACCACGATCTTTGGCAGTGGTACAAAACTTCGGAAGCCTCATTCTGGACTGCCGAAGAGATTGATCTTTCGCAGGATCTCAACGATTGGGAAAATAAACTCAACGATGACGAACGCTATTTTATCAAGCATATACTTGCATTTTTCGCTGCCTCCGATGGAATTGTAAATGAAAACCTTGCAGAGAATTTTGTTAATGAAGTGCAGTATTCAGAGGCAAAGTTTTTTTACGGATTCCAGATTATGATGGAAAACATCCACTCAGAGACCTATTCGCTACTGATCGATACGTATGTAAAGGATGAAAAGGAGAAAAATACTCTTTTCAAGGCCATTGAAAATTTCCCTGCGATCAAAAAGAAAGCAGACTGGGCACTAAAGTGGATCGAATCACCAAGTTTTGCAGAACGCCTTATCGCCTTCGCTGCTGTTGAAGGAATTTTCTTTTCAGGAGCCTTCTGTTCGATATTCTGGCTTAAAAAACGAGGATTAATGCCTGGTCTTACCTTCTCAAATGAACTGATCTCAAGAGATGAGGGTATGCACTGTGATTTTGCGGTTCACCTGCACAACAATCACCTTGTTAATCGCGTACCTAAAGAGCGCATTAAAGAAATTATCGTAAACGCCTTAGGTATTGAAAGAGAGTTTATCACCGAGTCACTACCAGCTAGTTTGATTGGGATGAACTCAAAACTAATGACACAATACCTCGAATTCGTAACTGATCGTCTTTTAGTAGAATTAGGTTGCGAAAAAGAGTACAATGCTACTAACCCTTTTGATTTCATGGACATGATATCGCTTCAAGGTAAAACCAACTTCTTTGAGAAGAAGGTAAGTGAATACCAAAAAGCGGGCGTAAAAATGTCAGACAACCACAGCGCAAAAGAAGAAGATCCGTTCGCCTTTGACGCTGACTTCTAATTCAACCCAATCTAGCCAACCAAAAAACCTCATTCAATGCACGTAGTAAAAAGAGACGGGAGACAAGAGCCCGTAATGTTCGACAAAATCACCACCCGTATCCGCAAATTATGCTACGGACTGAGTCCGCTTGTAGATCCAATTAAAGTAGCCATGCGCGTTATCGATGGGTTATATGACGGAGTAACAACCTCGGAACTTGACAACCTAGCTGCAGAAGTTGCGGCTACGATGACAACTACGCATCCTGATTTTGCTCAACTTGCTGCGCGAATTTCGGTTTCGAACCTTCACAAAAACACCAAAAAATCGTTCTCAGAAACTATGGACGATTTATACAACTACGTGAATCCTAGAACCGGAAAAAAAGGACCGCTTCTTTCAGACGAGGTGCACAAAGTAATCATGGATAATGCAGAAAGGCTAGATTCTTGCATTATCTACGACCGCGATTTTGGCTACGATTATTTTGGTTTCAAAACCCTAGAACGCTCTTACCTACTTAAAATAAATGGGAAAATCGTAGAACGTCCGCAGCATATGCTTATGCGCGTATCGGTGGGTATACACCCGACTGACCTCGATGCTGCAATAGAAACCTACGACCTTATGTCGAAGCGTTATTTCACTCACGCGACACCTACCCTATTTAATTCTGGTACGCCGAAGCCACAAATGTCTTCATGCTTTCTACTAACTATGAAAGATGACAGTATTGATGGTATTTACGATACGCTCAAGCAAACTGCTAAAATTTCACAGTCTGCAGGGGGTATCGGACTTTCTATTCATAACGTAAGAGCTACAGGTTCATACATTTCTGGAACAAACGGAACTTCTAACGGAATCGTACCTATGCTTCGCGTATACAACGACACCGCACGCTACGTGGATCAAGGAGGCGGAAAGCGTAAAGGGAGCTTCGCAATATACATAGAGCCTTGGCACGCTGACATTTTCGATTTCCTAGATCTTAAAAAGAATCACGGAAAAGAAGAAATGCGTGCACGAGATTTGTTTTACGCGATGTGGATTCCAGATCTATTCATGAAGCGCGTAGAGGCCAACAAAGAATGGACACTCATGTGTCCGAACGAATGTCCAGGACTTTACGACACACATAGTGAGGCATTCGAAGAATTGTATTTAAAATATGAGTCCGAAGGTAGAGGCCGTAAAACCGTAAAAGCTCGTGAACTTTGGGAGAAAATCTTAGAGTCTCAAATCGAGACTGGAACGCCCTACATGCTCTACAAAGATGCAGCAAACCGTAAAAGCAATCAGAAAAATCTAGGAACCATACGATCTTCAAACCTGTGCACTGAAATACTAGAGTACACTTCAGAAGATGAAGTAGCCGTATGTAACCTAGCCTCGATTGCCCTTCCGATGTTCGTGAAAGATGGTAGTTTTGACCACAACGAACTCTTCGAGGTGACCAAACGAGTTACTAAGAATTTAAACAAGGTTATTGACCGCAATTATTATCCGGTAATTGAGGCCGAGAACTCAAACATGCGTCACCGTCCAGTAGGTCTAGGCGTGCAAGGTTTAGCAGATGCCTTTATTATGCTTCGCCTTCCCTTTACTTCAGACGATGCTAAAAAACTCAACCAAGAGATTTTTGAAACACTGTATTTTGCCGCAGTAACCGCTTCTATGGAAATGGCGATCGAAGAAGGTCCGTATAGCAGCTTCAAAGGATCTCCTATTTCTGAGGGTAAATTTCAGTACGAACTCTGGGGAATTAAAGACGACGAATTGTCAGGACGTTGGGACTGGAGCGCACTTCGAAAACAAGTACTCAAACACGGAGTTAGAAACTCACTACTCGTAGCGCCGATGCCTACTGCATCTACCTCG
>CAZUBV010000110.1:0-4758 GCA_964618875.1 uncultured Flavobacteriaceae bacterium | reverse complement strand
TAGTGGTAGTTCTGGCATTGCTCAATTCGACGCATGGAACTGGGAAGATGCCGCTGTCAAAACCGACGATGGCATTCACCTTTCTTGGCCCTCTATTCTTCGTAGGGGGCGTTGGTGGATGGATGAGCCTCGAGGATACCAGCCCAATAAAGATTACCTTGAACAATGGACTAAAATCATCCAATTCTTGAGCGAGGCCAAGGCCTACCTTAACACGAATCCGAACAGCATTCACCTGCCTTTTGAATCTACTCGCGGTTTATTCGATGGAACCAAGCGTCTTTACGTTTCTGCAGACGGAGAGAAAGAAATTTTCGATGCAGTCAGTGAACTAAAAGATTTAGGAATTAAGCGAATTGTACTTGTCGGCGGATATCAAGCAGAAAAGCAGCTTGACTTCTTGAAAAGGAATGATATTCCGGTTCTGGCACATAATCCTCACGAACTTCCAAACTTAGATGACGATGCTTATGATTATGTTTACGGTCTAGCTGCACGACTTCATAAGGGTGGTTTACTTGTAGGAATTCAGAATGCATCAAAAGCTAACTTTCAAGTTCGCAATCTACCTTTCTATGCTGGACATAGTGCTGGATATGGAATTTCAAAAGAAGAAGCATTGGCGCTTATCACGTCAAATACCGCAAAGATTTTGGGTATTGACAATCAGTACGGAAGTCTTGAAGTGGGTAAAAGTGCAACCTTATTCATCTCTGAAGGCGATGCATTGGACATGAGAACAAACCAGCTTAGTCATGCTTTCATTGATGGCCGTGAGCTGTCGTTAGAAACCCATCAAACCGAACTCTGGAAACGATACCAAAACAAATACAGTTCGCAAGAATAACCAGATCGAGCCTCTTTTTATGAGGCTCGATTCTTTTTTATATCATGACACTAATAAGTAGCGTACAAAATTCACACATTAAGGAGGTCGTTAACCTTTCTGAAAAATCACGTATTCGAAAAGAAAAAAAACTGTTTGTTCTTGAAGGAAAACGTGAAATTGATATTGCATTACAAGCAGGTTATACTTTGCAAAAGGTATTTATTCAAGAGGGATTGTATCTAGGATCTATAAGTGACCTCCCAAAAAACAATGTATTTAAAGTCAGTTCTCAGGTCTATGAGAAAATAGCCTATCGCAGTTCAACAGAGGGTATTGTGGCAGTTGTTGAACAACACAATCATGAACTAAGCCTCTTTAAAATTCCCAATCATCCACCACTAATTCTTGTTTTAGAGGGGATTGAAAAGCCAGGAAACCTCGGTGCCATTTTTCGAACCGCAGATGCTGCGAATGTAGATGCTGTACTACTTATAGATTGTTTATCCGATTTATACAACCCAAATTGCTTACGATCAAGTCTAGGATGTGCACTTAGTGTTCCATCGTATATCAGTACAGCCGAGGCTGTTCAGGCATTTTTTAAAACTAATAATATTGAATCTTTCGCAGCTACCCTTCAAAATTCTTGTTCTTATTTAACACAAGATTATAAACAAGGTACTGCGTTTATTCTAGGATCAGAAGCAAGTGGGCTAGGCCCATTTTGGAGAACTAATGCTTCGAAGAACATCATTATTCCAATGGGCGGAATGATTGATTCAATGAACGTATCAGTTGCAGCTTCAGTACTGGTTTTTGAGGCGATTCGCCAGCGAACCCTGCTTTGAAAGACCTTGCAGTTTCACTACTTTTAAACCATGCTTACTGATAAAGAATTAGAGCTCGAAAACCGAGCCATTGTGCAGAAATACAAAGAGTTACTTCGAACGAGTTACCAAACCCTAAGCGAAGAAGACAAAAGCCAGATTCGTCTTGCTTTCGAAGTAGCTGTGGATGCGCACCAAGACCAACGAAGAAAATCGGGTGAGGCTTATGTTTTTCACCCCATTGCTGTAGCACAAATTGTAGCGGAAGAAATAGGTTTAGATGCAACCAGTATAATTTCCGCCCTACTTCACGATGTTGTTGAAGATAGCGAATACACCCTAGAGTACATTGAAGAGCACTTTGGCGCACAGGTAGCTAAAATCGTAGATGGTCTTACCAAAATTGCCGGTCTCAAAAAGGACATGAACAATTACAGTCTGCAGGCCGAGAATTTCCGCAAAATGCTACTCACACTGAATGATGATGTTCGAGTAATCTTAATAAAGATCGCGGATCGCTATCACAATATGCTTACCCTGGAGTCAATGCGGCCAGACAAAAGAGAAAAAATAGCCTCTGAAACACTTTATATCTACGCACCACTGGCTCATCGAGTTGGTCTTTACAACATTAAGACAACACTAGAAGATCTTGCACTAAAGTATACACAGCCTGATATTTTTGAAGAAATTCAGAAGAAAATTCGCTCAGAAGCCAATCATAACCAGGCGTATATTGAAAACTTTAAAGAAATAATCGAAGAAGCGTTAACTAAAGAACATATCGAGTTTGAAGTGAAAGGCCGGATGAAGTCGGTACATAGCATTCATCGAAAAATGCTAAGCCAAAACGTTTCATTCGATCAGATTTACGACAAATTCGCCGTTCGTATTATCTATAAGGCCAACCCAGAAGAAGAGAAATTTCTGGCATGGAAAATTTATTCGATTATCACCGACTACTTCACTCCTAACCCAGTGCGCTTAAGGGACTGGATTACCTCACCTAAAAGCACAGGCTACGAAGCGCTGCACGTAACAGTAATGGGTCCGAATAGAAAATGGGTAGAGGTTCAGATTCGATCTGCGAGAATGCATGAAATTGCCGAAAAAGGATATGCCGCACATTACAAATACAAGCACGGCGATCAAAAAGACGCAGGAATTGACATATGGCTGAACAGACTTCAAGAAGCACTAGAAAACTCTAATGGTAACGCGGTTGATTTCGTAGAGGAGTTCAAGCTCAATCTGTACGCTAAAGAAATTTTTGTTTTTACTCCAAAGGGTGACTTAATATCCCTACCCAAAGGTGCCACTCCTTTAGATTTTGCTTTTTATGTGCACACCGAAGTTGGCATGAAAACAAGAGGTGCCCGAGTAAATAACAAACTCGTACCACTAAGCATTTCTCTTAAAAGCGGCGACCAGGTTGAAATCATCACCTCCGAAAACGCAAAACCAACAACAGCCTGGCTTGATTACTGCCGGACAGCTAAGGCGATTTCAAAAATTCGTACGAGTCTAAATGCTGAAAAGAAATCTACGGCTGATGAAGGTAAAGAGATTCTACGAAGAAAGCTGCGCACCCAAAAAATCAAACTGAGTGAAGAGACCGTTAATAAACTCGTAAATTATTTTAAACTAAAAACGTCGCAGGATCTCTTCTATAGAGTTGCCACGGGTGCGATTACAAATGGCATGTTGCGTTCGTTCGCATCCGCTCACAACAATACATTAATTAGCTTTTTCACTTCAAAACTAAAGCGCAATCCAAAGGGCTTAAAAGTTGGCGAAAAATTGACAGATAGTGAGCTTAGTACTACCTACGATATGCTCGTGTTTGGTGATGAGGAAGAGCGACTAAATTACACCTTATCAACGGAGTGTTGTAAACCGATTCCGGGAGATGAAGTTTTTGGTTTTTTAACCGTGAATGAAGGAATAAAGGTGCACAAGAAGAACTGTCCAAATGCAGTATCAATGCAGTCAAAATTCGCATACCGAATCATGAAAGCTCGCTGGATTGATTCGAGTAGGGAAGATTTCTATGCAGATATCACGATAAGCGGAATAGATAAATTAGGGCTAGTTAGCAGCGTTACACAGATCATCTCAGACCAAATGCATGTGGGCATGAAATCAATACAATTTTCAGAAAAAGGAGGCACGTTCTCTGGGACCATACGAGTGGTCGTAAAGAATAACGAAATCCTCAACACATTAATTAAAAAACTTCAAAAGGTTAATGGGGTTGACAGGGTAATTCGTACCTAATTTTAGGCTATTTTTGCTTTTTGGTTTTGCTCAGAGCCCCTACTATGAATGCATCTAATAATCAGGAAATTGTAAAACAAGTTTTTACCAAGTTTTTGGAAGACAATGGACATAGGAAAACACCTGAACGCTATGCTATTCTTCAAGAAATTTATGAGAGTGACGAGCACTTCGACATCGAGTCCCTGTACTCTAAAATGAAAGAAAAAAACTACAGAGTCTCTAGAGCCACATTATACAATACTATAGAGTTATTACTGGAATGTAAGCTCGTCCGGAAGCACCTTTTTGGCTCAGGTCAAGCCCACTATGAAAAATCGTATTTCGACCGTCAACACGATCATGTTATTCTTACCGATACAGGCGAGGTTATTGAGTTCTGCGATCCTAGAATTCAGTCGATCAAGCAAACAATTGAAGAAATCTTTGATATAAAAATTAACAATCACTCGCTCTATTTATACGGGGAGCGAAATTCATCATCAAAAAAAGACTAAACCGCAATCTATGGTAGATTTATTGCTCGGTCTCCAGTGGGGAGATGAGGGAAAAGGAAAAATTGTTGACGTACTTACTTCAAACTATGATATCATCGCCCGTTTTCAAGGCGGACCAAACGCAGGCCATACGCTAGAATTCGACGGCAATAAACACGTACTGCACACTATACCTTCAGGCATTTTTCATCCGAACGCAAAAAACGTCGTTGGAAATGGAGTGGTCATTGATCCGGTAATATTTGCGAAAGAACTCGAAAAGTTAGCGCCTTATGGGATGAATCTAGCAGAAAAGCTATTGATATCGCGTAAAGCTCATCTTATTCTA
>CAZUBV010000109.1:0-4796 GCA_964618875.1 uncultured Flavobacteriaceae bacterium | reverse complement strand
GCAACCAATAACACTTACCTGCCTGGGTAAAGAACAACATGTACTGGTGATTGGTTCCAACAAAAAGGTGCTCCAGAAAATCTTCTGTTCGCGTAGCCGATGCTTTCTGACCAACCCCACCCCTATTTTGAGTCTTGTATTCTGCAAGCGGAGTTCTCTTAATGTAACCCGCATGCGATAGGGTGATTACCACCTGCTCATCAGGTATCATGTCTTCAATACGGAAGTTTCCGCCAGAGTAATCGATTTGCGAACGACGCTCATCGCCAAATTTAGCACCCACTTCTTCGAGTTCTGCTACAATAATATCCATCCGGCGCTCTTCACGTGCGAGAATATCTTTAAGATCAGCAATAGTAGCCATCAATTCTTCGTATTCGGCTCGTAGTTTGTCTTGTTCAAGACCTGTGAGTTGACGAAGTCGCATTTCAACGATAGCCTTAGCTTGTAACTCAGAGAGGCTAAATCGCTCAATAAGTTTTTCACGGGCCTCGTCTACATTTCCGGATCCTCTTATAATCGCAATTACCTCGTCAATGTTATCAGAGGCTATGATGAGTCCCTCAACGATGTGCGCGCGTTCTTCAGCCTTTTTTAATTCAAACTGCGATCGTCTGATCACAACTTCATGTCGGTGCTCTACAAAATGATGAATCATATCTTTAAGATTCAACAATTGCGGACGACCTTTTACAAGCGCAATATTGTTTACACTAAATGAAGATTGTAAGGCTGTATACTTATACAGCATGTTTAGCACAATATTTGGAATGGCATCGCGTTTTAAAACATAAACCACGCGCATCCCATTTCTATCGGATTCGTCTCGGATGGCAGAAATTCCTTCGATTCTTTTCTCGTTAACCAGGTCCCAAGTCTTTTTGATCATCTCAGCCTTGTTCACCTGATACGGGATTTCAGTAACCACGATAGCTTCTTTCCCTTGAACCTCCTCAATGATTGCTTTTCCACGCATCACTACACGGCCGCGTCCAGTCTCGAAAGCTTCCTTAACCCCATCGTACCCGTAAATCGTACCCCCGGTAGGAAAATCAGGAGCTTTGATGTAGTGCATGAGTTCATCAATAGTGATCTCACGATTACGAACATAGGCTATCGTACCCTGAATAACCTCAGTTAGGTTATGTGGAGGCATGTTAGTTGCCATACCTACAGCAATACCTGAGGCTCCATTTACTAATAGGTTTGGAACACGAGCAGGAAGAACAGTTGGTTCCTTTAAGGTATCGTCAAAATTTAACTGATGGTCTACAGTATCTTTATCGATATCAGCGAGCATTTCTTCGGCAATCTTCCGCATACGCGCCTCAGTATAACGCATCGCAGCTGGCGAATCGCCATCAACTGATCCAAAATTCCCTTGACCATCGACAAGCATATACCTCAAACTCCATTCTTGAGCCATTCGGACCATAGTGTCATAGACCGAAGTGTCACCATGCGGATGGTACTTACCTAACACTTCTCCAACTATTCTTGCTGATTTTTTATAGGCTGTATTCGAGCGAACGCCTAATTCGTGCATTCCGAAAAGCACTCTTCTGTGAACAGGCTTTAATCCATCTCGTACATCAGGTAAGGCTCTCGATACAATAACAGACATCGAATAATCGATGTATGCTGACTTCATTTCATCCTCTATATTAATAGAGATGAGCTTTTCTCCTTCGTTCATTGATCTTTCAGTATTTGCTTCAAAGTTAATACGCCAATTTACGATTAATGCTGCGCCAGAAAAGCGCTAAAGCAGTGGTTTAATTAAAAATTTATCAACAAGACTGAAAAGCTGTCAGGTGTATAACTAAAGGTATAGAAATTGACAGGTTGCCATTTAGATTTATTAATTTAGAAGTTTAATAGCGGATTTTATGGACGATAATTTTTCACCCCGTGTCAAAGAGGTGCTTTCGCATTCCAAAGACGAGGCATTGCGCCTAGGACACGACTTTATAGGTACAGAGCATTTATTACTAGGTATCTTAAAAGACGGAAGCGGAAAAGCGATCAGCATTCTCGATCAATTAGATGTTGATCTTGAGCACTTGCGCCGTAAAGTAGAAATTTTAAGTCCATCGGGTGCGGAATCTTCCGCTACACTGAGTGACAAGAAAAATCTGCGTTTAACTCGTCAAGCCGAGCGTGCTATAAAGACCACCTTTTTAGAGGCCAAACTGTTTCAAAGCACCACTATAAACACCGCACATCTACTTCTTTGTATTCTTAGAAACGAAAACGATCCGACTACGCGGTTACTACAAAAGCTAAAAATTGACTACGACACCGCAAAGGAACAGTTCAAATCAATGATTACTCAAGACGAGGACTATTTAGATAGCCCTTCGGCCGATTCTTTTTCGGACACTCCAGATTCTTCTGAAGAGGAAGAAAACAGCAGTACTTCGAAAGGTTCTTCAACAACCAAAAAAGGCGTAAAATCGAAAACTCCAGTTTTAGACAACTTTGGACGAGACCTGACACAATTGGCAGAAGAAAATAAACTGGATCCAGTAGTTGGCCGTGAGAAAGAAATTGAACGTGTTTCTCAGATACTCAGTCGAAGAAAAAAGAATAATCCGCTTCTAATAGGAGAACCCGGGGTTGGTAAAAGCGCAATAGCCGAAGGTCTTGCCCTTCGCATTATTCAGAAAAAAGTATCTAGAATTTTATATAACAAGCGTGTAATTACCCTAGATCTCGCCTCACTTGTCGCTGGTACTAAATACCGCGGACAATTTGAGGAACGTATGAAGGCGGTGATGAATGAACTGGAGAAAAACAAGGATATTATACTTTTTATCGACGAAATTCACACCATCGTAGGTGCAGGTGGAGCGACAGGAAGTCTGGATGCATCTAATATGTTTAAGCCTGCTCTTGCCCGAGGAGAGGTTCAGTGTATTGGAGCCACTACACTCGACGAATACCGTCAGTATATCGAAAAAGACGGAGCTCTCGAACGCAGATTTCAAAAGGTTATCGTCGAACCTACTTCGATTGAAGAAACGATTGAAATACTTAAAAATATTAAGGAGCGGTATGAAGACCACCACAACGTAAGATATACCGACGAGGCGATAGAAGCCTGTGTAACCCTAACGAATCGCTACATCAGCGATCGGTTTCTTCCGGACAAAGCAATTGATGCACTTGACGAATCGGGTTCAAGAGTTCATATTATCAACATGAACGTACCTAAGCAAATTCTTGAACTTGAGAAAAAATTAGAAGACGTTCGTGCACTTAAAAATGAAGTTGTCAAGAAGCAACGCTACGAAGAAGCGGCCAAGCTTCGAGATGACGAAAAGCGTATTGAAAAAGAATTAGAGGACGCTCAACTTGCTTGGGAAGAAGAAAGTAAGCAGCATAGAGAAACCGTTGACGCCGATAAAGTTGCCGATGTGGTATCGATGATGAGCGGTATCCCAGTTACCAAAATTGCAACCACCGAAGGAAATAAACTCGCTGAGCTACCTGCTAAAATTAAAAGCCTACTCATTGGGCAAGACGATGCCGTACAAAAGGTCGCCAGATCCATACAGCGAAATCGAGCTGGACTGAAAGATCCAAATAAACCTATTGGCTCTTTTATCTTTCTAGGCCAAACTGGAGTTGGTAAAACGCAGCTGACCAAAGTACTAGCTCGTGAATTATTTGACAGTGAGGACGCACTTATTCGAATTGATATGAGTGAATACATGGAGAAATTTGCCATATCTCGCCTTGTTGGAGCGCCTCCTGGATATGTAGGGTATGAAGAAGGTGGGCAGCTCACTGAAAAAGTAAGAAGAAAGCCTTATGCCGTGATCTTACTCGATGAGATTGAAAAAGCACATCCAGACGTCTTCAACATGCTGCTGCAAGTCCTTGATGATGGATACCTTACAGACAGTTTAGGTCGGAAAATCGATTTCAGAAACACCATAATTATTATGACCTCTAATATTGGAGCTCGACAAATTAAAGACTTCGGTCAAGGTGTAGGATTTGGAACCGCAGCAAAAAAGGCGCAAGAAGATGATCACAACAGAGGAGTTATTGAAAAAGCGCTCAAAAAGGCTTTCGCTCCAGAGTTCTTAAACAGAATCGATGATGTAATTGTTTTCAACGCACTAGAAAAAGAAGATATTTTTAAAATTATTGATATCGAACTTAAAAAAGTGCTTCGGCGTATCGAAGATCTTGGGTATCAAATTGAACTCTCTGAAAAGGCAAGGGAATTTATAGCAGAAAAAGGCTTTGATAAACAATATGGGGCACGTCCGCTTAAAAGAGCCATTCAAAAATACATCGAAGATCTACTCGCTGAAGAGATTGTAAATAACCGCCTTACCGAAGGGGATTCTATTCGTTTAGAGCTTGCCGAAAGCGCTGATTCACTCGTTGTGTCAGCCTTGAAAACACCTCTAGAAGGGCAAAATACTGCAGAATAATCTTCAGTAGTTTTAACTATTTACTATTCTTTAGTAAAGAAAACTACAGTTTGATTCTAATTATGGTAAAAAAGCACAGGTTTCTGTGCTTTTTTTTTGTTTTGAAGTACTTTGCTAGCCGAAAATTCATCAATCATGATTGTATTAAAATTCGGTGGCAGCTCAGTTGCGGCCCCTGAACAGATTAAAAGCGTTACAGAAATAATCAAAAATCATAGCGCTACAGAAACGGTTTTGGTAATTGTTTCAGCTTTTGGAAAAACAACAGATCGACTACATACGGCACTATCATTAGCCGAAAAAAAAGACGAAAACTACAAATCTGAGCTTCAATGGGTGCTCGAT
>CAZUBV010000108.1:0-4890 GCA_964618875.1 uncultured Flavobacteriaceae bacterium | reverse complement strand
ATCTCCACCTGAAGGCGTTCGGCGGTTGAAAGCTTGCTGTGGGTGGTTGAGGCCGGGTGGGTCACGATGCTGCGAGTGTCTCCCAGGTTGGCCGAGAGTGAGCATAGTTTGATGGCGTCTATGAACTGGCGTCCTTTTTCGAGGCCTCCGGCGATTTCGAAGGCGACGATAGATCCGCCCATTTTCATCTGCGCCTTGGCCAGCTCGTACTGCGGATGCGAGGGCAGAAACGGATAGCGCACCCAGCTCACGTTTTTGTGCCCCTCAAGGCGGGTGGCCAGTTCAAGGGCGTTTTGGCAGTGGCGCTCTACGCGCACCGCTAGGGTTTCTAGGCTCTTGGAGAGCACCCAGGCGTTAAAGGGCGACAGGGCGGTTCCGGTGATCCGGGCGAACAGGTAGATCGATCGAATGAGCTCGTTGTTACCCACGGTAATACCTCCGAGCACGCGGCCTTGGCCATCCATCAGCTTGGTACTGGAGTGGATGATGAGGTCGGCTCCGAACTGCGCGGGCTGCTGCAGATAGGGCGTGGCAAAGCAGTTGTCTACGATGTAGAGCAGGTTGTGCTTTTTGGCCACCTCGCCTAGGCGCTTCAGGTCGAGCACGCTGACCCCCGGGTTGGTGGGCGATTCGACGTATAAGATCTTGGTTTTTGGGGTGATGGCGGCTTCTAGGGTGTCGAAGTCTCCCGGATCGAAGTAGCTGTGCTCAATGCCCCATTTCGGAAAAAATTGGGTGTAGAGGGTGTGGGTCGATCCGAATACGGCTCGGCACGACACAATGTGATCTCCCGATGAAAGCAGGGCGGCGAAGGTGGTGCAGATGGCGCTCATGCCTGAAGCGAAGGCGACGCCGTCTTCGACCCCTTCCATTTTGGCCACCTTGCCGATCAGCTCGTTGGTGTTCGGGTTGCTGTAGCGCGAGTAGATGTTGCGGTCTTTTTCTTCACTGAACGAGGCGCGCATGTCTTCGGCATCTTCGAAGACAAAGCTCGAAGTCATGTAGATGGGGGCGGAGTGTTCTAGGTTTTGGCTGCGCTCCATCTGGGCGCGAATCGCCTCGGTTTCAAATGCTTTCATTGGCTTAGGTCAATTTTTCGGCAGTAGATTGTGTCAGTACCTCAAGAGTAAGATCGCGTACCTTTTGAAAGGTTTTTTTGATCTGGCAGGTAGATTCGTCGCATTCTTCACAGGCGCTATAATAGTTTAGTGAAACGCACGGAAGCATGGCAATTGGGCCATCTATAATTCGGATGATTTCGGCCATTGATATTTGATTGGGAGCTTTCTGAAGGGTGTATCCACCCTCTTTTCCGCGCTTACTTTTTAAGATTCCAGCATTGCGAAGTTCTAAAAGTATAGCTTCTAGAAATTTTTTAGGTATTTGTTCGTCATCGGCAATTTGAGCGCTGCTTGAACCCTTGTTTTCTTTATGGCTTCGAGCTACGTGAAGTATTGCTTTGATGGCGTATTTACACTTTTTGGAAATCATTAGGCTAAAGATAAGAAGGTATTGGAATTCTTTATCCTATTAAGTCTATAGAGATTATAGATATATAGAGTATATTTGCCAAAAATTTCAATCATGTTAGTCGATATATTTAGGTCTTCTACGCAAGATGTGTCTTCAGATGAAATTCGCGCAGGTGAGTCGGTCTCAAGATCGGTAGTTAAAGCTATAAGCTGGCGTATACTTGGGACGATCGACACCATGCTGATTGCCTATTTCATATCAGGACAGTGGAAGTTAGCGCTATCCATAGGACTAATAGAGTGGTTTAGCAAGATGATCTTATATATTGTTCATGAGCGAATTTGGAATCGAATTAGTTGGGGTAAAGGAGCTAGACTATGAAGTGGAATGAAATTGCATCCAATACTGACACCACCGAGGCACTTCGTTTAGCTACATCATATGTTGACGGCAGAAAGGTATTTACCACATCGTTTAGTCCTGAAGATCAAATTATTACACACTTATTAGTTCAGCACAAGCTCGATGCACAGATTGTAACCCTAGACACTGGACGTCATTTTGAGCAAACGTATGCCTTACACGAACGCACCGAAAAGTGGCTAGGAATAAAGATTAAGGCATTTTTTCCGGATGCCAAGGATATTGACGCGCTATACGCTGCCCAAGGAGTAACTGGTTTTTATCAGTCGGTAGCCAACAGACACGAATGCTGTCGAGTACGCAAAAGAGTACCTCTCGAGAAGGCACTATCGGGAGCAAAACTTTGGATAACAGGTTTGCGAGCTGATCAAAGTAAGTTTCGTAAATCGATGAACATGTGGGAGGAAGATAAGGTACGCGGACTTACTAAGTACAATCCGCTGTTTCATTGGAGTGACGAAAAGGTTCAGGAGTATATTCAGCGTTGTCATGTACCGGTGAGCGAACTTCACTCGCTGGGCTATGCGAGTATTGGCTGTGCTCCGTGTACTCGAGCTGTTACAGCTGGCGAACATCCTAGGGCAGGTCGATGGTGGTGGGAGACCTCTAAAAAGGAATGCGGACTGCACTTAGCTTCAATTTAACTAAATATGAAATTGCTAAATTACCTCGAGGAGGAGGCTATTTATATTATCCGTGAGGTCGCGGCTCAGTTTCAGTGTCCCTCTTTGTTATTTTCTGGTGGAAAGGATTCTATTGTTCTTAGTTACCTCGCAAAAAAGGCTTTTTTACCAGGGTCAGCTCCTTTTGATCTGGTACACATCGATACGGGTCACAACTTTCAGGAAGCGCTCGATTTTCGAGATCGATGGGTGGCTAAACATCAGTTTAAACTGAAGGTGTATTACGTTCAAGATGATATCGACAATGGTCGTGTTCGAGAAGAAAAAGGCCCTGGTGCTAGCCGAAATCAACTTCAAACTACTACTCTGCTCAGGGCGATAGAAACCGAAGGTTATGATGCGTGTTTGGGCGGTGCGCGTAGAGATGAGGAGAAGGCGAGAGCCAAAGAGCGTATTTTTTCAGTTCGCGACGATTTTGGACAGTGGAATGAGAAGGCTCAGCGTCCTGAGCTGTTTGACTTGCTCAACGGAAGCATTCATAAAGGTGAGAACGTCCGAGCCTTTCCGCTTAGTAATTGGACTGAGCTTGATGTGTGGGAGTATATCCGGCAAGAAGCTATTAAGTTGCCTTCACTTTATTTTGCCCATCAGCGCGAGGTGGTACTTCAAAAAGGTCAATACATGCCTTATAGTGAACTACTTGAGCACGATTTGAAATCCACTCCAGAGTCGAGATGGGTGCGATTTAGAACCGTAGGAGATATGAGCTGTACCGCAGCGGTGCTTTCACAGGCAACAACTCTTGATCAGGTGATTGCTGAGATTGCCCAATCTAATGAGTCAGAACGTGGGGCCCGCATTGATGACAAGCGCTCAGAAGGAGCGATGGAAGAACGAAAAAAGGTGGGATACTTCTAATATGGATCGATTACGTATCGTTACAGCCGGAAGTGTAGATGATGGGAAAAGTACCCTATTAGGGCACCTTATGGCCCAGTGTGGGGCGCTTAAGGTAGATCAGCTGGCAACTATTCAAGATAAAAGTCAGCGACTCGGATACGACTATCTCGACTATTCGCTGGCCACCGACGGATTACTCAGTGAACGCGAACAGGGTATCACCATTGACATTTCTAATCTGTACCTGAATGTAGCACATAGGCGATTTATGCTTCTTGATGCTCCAGGTCATGAAGAATACACCCGTAATATGGTAACCGGCGCCTCAAATGCCGATGCCGCACTACTGCTTATCGACGCGCGAAAAGGTATTAGTGTTCAGACCCGAAGGCACCTCTATATCATGAATTTACTTAGAGTGACCCATCTTGTTTTTGTCATCAACAAAATGGACTTGGTGGATTACTCGAAGGATGCTTTTGATGCCATTGTTTTGGCATTACAAGAATTGTGCAACACCTATGCGATTAAGCTCAAATTCAAAGTGATCCCTATTTCGGCACTTAATGGTGCAGGCATCGGCCCGAATAGCTTCGAGGCGATGCCCTGGTACAGGGATAAGTCGCTTTTAGAACTTTTAGAGGATTTGCCCAATAGTGCTAATTCAGCAAAAGAAGGGGTATTTGATGTGCAATATGTAATTCGTCCTAAAACAACCGAGTTACACGATTACCGCGGCTATGCAGGTAAACAACGATCTGGAAGTGTAAAGGTGGGCGATCTTGTTAGAGTTTCGCCCAAAGGAACCGAAACGACCATTGCGCAAATCGAGCGCTATGGCGTAGCCTGCGATCAGCTGTTAGAAGGAGAGAACGGAACCATTCTTTTACGTGATCAGTGTGATGTTTCAAGAGGTAGTCTAATTAGTACCGGTTTAGAAGAATTGCAAACGGGTAAACGAATTGTTGCTCGACTCTGCTGGCTCTCTACCGAGTCACTCAGGCCACTTTCGATTTATACGCTACAGTTAGGAAGTTTTCGCGTGCGAGCGAAAGTCACCCAGCTACTTCATTGTGTTCAACTGGATAATGGCAAAAAGATGTCCTGTACCTCGCTTGAACTTAATGAGATTGGGGCGGCCGAGCTGCAGCTCGCCGCGCCCCTTTTTTTCAAAACCTACGAAGAAAATAGAACGCTAGGGAGGTTCATTTTGATTGATCTTCAAAGCAATGAAACAGTCGGGGTAGGATTTATTTAAATTTATTCTAGATAAACTTGTAAGAGCTAGTTTTGAGTTTTAGATTTGCATCTATTATTTTTAATTATTCTAAATAAATGAAAAATCTATCCCTTTCTCTTCTGGCTTTTGTGGGCTCGGCTACAATGCTTGTTGCACAGCAATCGATCTCTTATGCCCCACTGGATTCGGTGCAGCGCTTAGACGAGGTGATTATTCGTGCCAACACGATCT